>CAUJJY010000258.1 GCA_963205155.1 Candidatus Zixiibacteriota bacterium
TGCTCTTCGCCACACCGCACAGAGATTGATCAAATTCTCACGACGCATGTCGTCGGCGAACCGTATCGCGGGATAATGCACGAGGTCAGGAAGCGATTCAATGTCGAAATCGTATCGGTGATGACGATTGTCGGACACTGCAAGTATCATTCATGAAGGGTTTGAGAATGCCAAAGAGATTAAATCGGATTCGCGCTGATCGTGCCCTGAATATTCTGATTCCATCAGAGTTGAAGCAGGCGCTCGATGATTCAGCGCGCAAGTACAATGTCAATGTTGCGGATATCGTGCGTGTATCGGTGCGGACGATGCTTCCGGTACTGGGAGCGCTGTGGAACGCGCAGCAGGAAGTTATGAACGAATTAGTCACGCGCTGCGAAGGACATTTTCGCAAGCGACATTCGACTTTTGAGCCTGAAGAAGACTATGATGCAAAGCAGGGAGGGGGGCCCTGTTGATAAAGGAAATTCAAGATGGTGACGAGGTCAACAATGTCGATGTCGCCGTCGCAATCAGCATCGGCGAAATCAGGGTCAGCGGGTGTCGGCCCGTTGAGGTAGAGAAAGCGGACGAAGAACAGCAGGTCGCTGAAAGTCAGTCCGACCTTGGAATCGACATCGCCATGCAGTTGGCGCACCTTGAGAACGATGCTTGATGACCCTTCACGCACGGGAATGCTGGAGTCCTGAATGCGGACGCCAAGTTCCCAAGTTCCGGTGTCGAGAGGAATACCGCTCAACAGGCCAGTCTCGGACAGCTTAAGTCCATCCGGCATGGTGATGGCGTAAGCCGACCAGGTGATCGGCGTCTTGCCGCCGATAGCGGTCAATTGCACGGAATAGGGCATGCCTATTCCGGCGGTCGGAAGGGTGTCGAGAGCCGCCTGTAACACAAGTTCAGTTTGAGTGTATTGATTGATGATCCAATTGTCAGGGTCGAGTTTGCATTGCAATGGTTCGAAAGGAAGAACGAATTGATAGTTCTGAATCTTGCGATCATTGGTCAATCTGAAAGTAACACTGTCTTCGGCATTTAGAAATCGGACGTCAATGTCGGTATGGAAGAGGGGATATTTTGTCTGCACCTGATTTAGCTGCAAATCGGTCACCCAGCCGGTGTCGGTATTATAGGCATAGTATCCAAAGTGATATTCGGGAATCGCCGGTTGATAAACCCATTGCTGGAAGAAAGCATTCAAATCCCGCCCCGAGACTTGTTCGCAAATAACCCGGAAGTCTTCGGTCGTCGCCGTGCCGTACTTGTGCGAAGATTCAGCGTAGGCTGTGATAATGGCGAAGAAGTGCTCATCACCGACGAGGTAACGAAGCATATGCAGCACCAGCGCACCTTTGTCATACACGACACGATCGAAGATTACGTAAGCGTCGGTGGTGTCTTCGACATAAACCTGCTGATCGAGGCGAATCAACGAATTCATATACTGATGATAAGCCGTTGTGCCTTTAGAGTGCTCGATCCATAACGCTTCGGAATAGCGGGCAAAACCCTCATTGAGCCAGATATCGTGCCAAGTGCCGCAGGTGATCATGTCGCCCCACCATTGGTGGGCGAGTTCGTGGGCGATTACCCAATCGTGGAAAGCACCCAACGAAGTACAGGTTTGGTGCTCCATGCCACCGCCGAAGAGAAACTGTGCGTGACCATACTTCTCGCGGATGAAGGGGTACTCGCCGTAAACAGAAGTGAAGAACTCGAGCATATCGACAACGAGGTCATTGTTGGCGCGCAGTTGCTCAACGTTGCCGGAGAGAATGTAGAAGTCGACTGGCATGGCACCATTCGCATGGTAGAAGGTGTCGGCGTAGTGCTCGTAGTCGGCGATCGCAAGACTGACGAGGTAGGTGGCGATCGGGTAAGACTCGTGCCAATTTGTTGTGCTGGTCCCGTCGCCGTTGTTGATGATGCTTTTTAGCGTGCCGTTGGAGGCAACCTTGAGGCGACTGTCGGCGGTAATCTGCAGGTCAACGGAGTCGGCTTTGTCTGATGGGTGGTCCTTGCAGGGCCACCAGTTGCGCGCGAAGAACGGCTCGGAAAGTGTCGCTACCAACGGGAGGTTGTTATGCGTCGCAAAGGAAAACGATCCAAAGCCATCGTTGATGGGTGTTCCCCGGTAGAAAACGGTCGCGTTAATTTCACCGCCGGAAGCAACGGTCGGGATCGCGATTGCGAGCAGGTCGCCGTTGCGCTGATAGGCCGCCGATTCAGCACTGACGAGCACGGAATCGACAGTTAGATTCAGTGCCAGATCTATTTCGACAAGATCTAAAGTCGCCAAAGCTTTGGCTCTCACGGACACCGCGCCGACAATTCTTTGCTGTAGCGCGTCAATAGTCAGATTGAGGGAATAGTAGGTTACATCGTAGTTCTGCTGGTTTGTCGTGGGAGAATGGCTGCCCACGGATTGGGCATATCGAGATATCTTCATCTGGTGTTGTTTTAAGGCGCGCTCGTAGTCGAGCGGATCATCTTGCGCAAACGATCTTGACACCGACGTCAGACTTAGTGCCAACATCAGAACAAGGAGGGACAATTCTCGGGAAAACAATTTCATTGGAACCTCACAAGAATATAACGAGCAGAGAGTGTGAACGCGCAAACAAAACTTTGCCCGTGATCGAGGACTCTTGGGATTGGATGGAGTATACCAAACAATTCCAAATGTGGGTGCACCGGTTTATCTAGTCAGTTTCACTGGTTAGCGGGAGTAAAGTGGCACAAAGGAAAGCCGCACCTGACCGAAGTCAGATGCGGCTTAGTGTATGATTCATCTGACGTGACAAGTCACATCAGAGTGTCACCATAATTACGGACAGAACGGAGCCGGTCCGCCGCCGAAGATGAAGTTGATGATGTACACAGCGT
>CAUJJY010000259.1 GCA_963205155.1 Candidatus Zixiibacteriota bacterium
GATCGCCGAACGTGGACCGAGCACAATTTGCAACTTGCCGGAGCGCGCCTTGTTCCAGATCTCGTAGCGCGATCGCGAAGTAAGCCGCGAATGGATCAATCCCAATGAGGCTCCGAAGATATCTTCCAGACGCAAGTAAATCGCCTGCGCTAAACCGATCTCCGGAACCAGGACAATCGCCTGTTTGCCCGACTTAACCGCGTTTTGAATTGCCGCTACATAAACTTCGGTCTTGCCCGAACCGGTTACACCGTGAAGCAGAAACGGCTGGAACTTATCTGCCGCAAGCGCCGAAGTCAACTCGCCAATGGCGACCTCTTGCGCATGGGTCGGATGAAATTCCCGCGTCGAAATCGGTTTGAGCGGTTCAACGAAGGGTGGCTTCTCGGCGATTTTGATTACACCGACAGCGGCTAAATCCTGAATCTGTTTTCGCGTCAAGCGATGCGTTTTCCGCCATTCGACCAGATCCGCAACGCCCCATTCGGCAAGATAGTCGATGGCTCCACGTTCGCGTCCGGTCAGTTCAATTGACAAGTCAGCCGAATCTACATGTTCAACCTGATAGTCCTCTTCCTTAAGTCGCGATGTCTGAACATTCCAGTCTACTTCAATGACACCAGCCTCGATCAGCTTTTCAATCGCTGCACGTGAGTACGACTGCAAATGATGAGCCGCGACTATTCCCCTCCCGCGCGATTTCGTCAGAATGAACACCGCCAGTTCGTTGCCCGCAACGGCACTTTGTTCAAGCCTCTCTCGCGAAACAATCTGCACTCGCTGGGACAACTGCGATGTCAGCGGCTGCGGCAGCAGTGCTCGAATCGTATCGCCCAGTGATGCGAGATAGTATTCCGAGACGAAACAGCAGAGAGCCAAATCGGCGGTGGAGATTACCGGTTGTAAGTCAGGCAATGATTCGATGGGACGGGTCGCGCCATCGAAATTCACATCGACGGCGGTGATGACTCCAAGCTGCTTGCGCTTGGCAAGCGGTACGACCACCCGGCGACCGATCAAGTCGGGCGATTGCAGTTCGTCGGGGATATGATAAGTCAGCGGCTTCTTGATCGAACCGAAAAGACAAACTTCTGCCAGCTTCCGTGCCTTTTGCATAAGCGGCAATATAGGTAAATCGCTCGCATGATTCCATCACATCTGCCGCGTGATTTGAATTAGGTTCAGTCAAAAAAAACGGGAGCGCATGGCGCTCCCGTCATAGCTCGATGTGACCGAATCAATTATTTATCTTCACACTTGGTAGCGGCCTGCTCTGATTCGGCTTTCATCCCCTTGCGGGCATACACCAAACTAAGCTGGCACCAGCAATCGCTGAATTTCTCATCGGCTTCGACGCATTTCTTGTAAGCCTCCAGCGACTCATCCTGCTTTTCCAGGAAGTAAGCGGTGTTGCCATACCAGTACCAGTACAGAGGTTCCTTGGCGTTGGCTTCGGCAGCCATCTTGAAATCAGCCAACGCCTTGACATTGAAACTCTGACGATAAGCGACCAGGTCCTCCTTGGCCTTCTTTAACCCTGCATCATTCGGTTTGACTCCCAGCAAACTGTCAATCGTCGCAGCCGAATCGCGCAATTCCGGCGCAGAAGCGTTACGCACGTACATCACACCGCGCTGATAGCGGATCTCCGCATTTGCCGGATTGGACTCGAGAACCTTGTCCAGTGACTTCTCCAGCGAGACATAATCCCCCAGCGCTTGATAGGCCATCGCCTGATTAATATAGGCCGCTTCGGCATTGGCCTTGTCAAGATCGCCAAACTCGCCGTAATAGCGCGCCGCGTTGGCATAGTCTTTCTGGTCAAAATAAACGCTGGCCAGATCATAAACCATCATCGCGTCTTTGGGATTAAGCTGATAACTGCGTTGGTAGTGCCCAATTGCCTTATCGATATTGCCGAGTTTCTTCTCGATCAGCGCCAGATTGGTCCAGACGCCCGGAATTGTATCGTCAATGACGATACAATCGTTAAACAACCCTTCTGCTTTGGTCAGGAGTTGCTTGACGATGTCTGCTTGAACTGCCTTGGTCGAATCATCCGTCGCAGTCTCGACCAGGTGGCTGACGGAGTCAGCTATCCTGATGTTTGAGACACCCTCCTTGAAGTTTCGACTCAACTCCGCATCTTTGTTATCCTTGATCTGTCCCGCCATGTTGTCTTTGCTGCAGCGTTTGGACAGTTTCTTGTCCGCCGCCATGGCTTCTTTGGAGCAGATAGCTTCAAATTTACGGAAGTGATCCATCATCTGGGCATATTCCGCACGTTCGGCGGCAATGATGCCCATATAAAAGTGCGCCTCCAGCGGATCCGGATAGTTGGCGATTGCCGTCTGCAGTAATTCGGTGACGTGATCGTAATCCTTGTCCTTTTGTCCCAGGTAGATCTTCGCCGATCGAATCAGCGCATCATACGGCAGCACTTCCTTGGCTTGCTGCGCGAAACCGCTCACAGCAAAGCAGAGCACCAGTATTCCAACGACTATCTTCTTCATTAAGTTTTCCTCCTCCAAGTGAACTTCGTCACAATCTTAGCTCGGAACCTAATCATTCCCGCAAATCATGTCAAAGAATTTGTTAGCTTCCATACCGGATCCGGTATTTGAGAATAGCTTCCTGATCGGACTTCACCGGCACAGTAAATTCAAGCTCCTGCGCCGTCTTCTTGGTGTATTCAAAATTCGATTCGAGCACCTGCCAGTCGCCGTACAGACGATAGCGCACGCTGATCGTGACATCTTCGGTCTTGCGATTCCGCAGCTTAACTTCGACCGTTTCTTCCCGAATGCGATCAGAAATGCGCCGCGAATCGACAACCGCCATCTCGCCGACGATATCGAAAGCGTTGCCGACGCGCAGTTCAACTTCCTCATTGCGCGGCGTGTGATCAATCATGTCTTCACCGACGAACTCTTCGGAACCGTCGCTGTCGAGCTTTGTCATCCGGATTTTGCCGGCCGGAAGCGGCATTCCCAATCCGCCACCCTCGGAATTCTTGAATGTCACAGCCACATTAACATCCGTCACACCCGCGGACGCTTCATAGCGATAAAGCTTCTTCACTGCAGTCGAAGCCGGATCAAAAAGGCTGACCTGCTTTGTTTCGTTGTTGGCCACGGTTGTGGCGCGGCTAAGAGTATAGAGATGATATTCAAAAAACGTCTTCTCCTCGAATCCGCGGCCGGCCGCGTCCATCGCCATCGATTCATACATCGCACCCTTCGCGAGGGCTGGCGGCGTGACACGATTGATATCACCCGCCACCAATTTCAATTTTGCATCCTTGTATGTCTTGCCGGAACGGTTGTCGAGCGAAACCCAGGCCGAAAGGCGGAGATTCTTGTCATCCTTGTCCAACTGCGCGATATACTCCGCATGCCAGCTGATGTTGCTGGTTAAGTAGCTGATTTCGGCTTCGCGCTTCCCTGTGACATCACTTGCGATTAACCATTCCAGCGTCGGGGTGACGATTAATCCTTCCGGCAGTTTCGGCGCCGAAACGCTAAGCATCTCCTGCGTGTTGACCAGGCGCACCGCCCCGTCTGATAGTAACAGCACCATATATCCCGAAGACAGCGACAGAAACTTTCCGCTGACGACATCGCCGTTCTTCATCGCGATATCAACTGTGTTGCCGAGATACTTCTGGAGAATCTTCTCGGATGAAACCAGATCATATTGGTAGTTCTGTTCCAGCAGTTCAATCTTGTCGGATGAGCGCAGCCGGAAATGCACCGAAGTCGGGTCAATCGACGCCGCGACATCCGTCAAATTCATTCGATTAATGCCCTTTTGGAAATCCAGACTCCGCCCTTCTTTGACCAGAGCGAGATTCTGATTGTATACCGTCAGTGAAACATCATCAGCGATGGCAATAGCGCTTCCGACCGCTAACGTGAGAACGAATGTAATCAGCTTCAACATTTACTCCTCCACTTGTACCATTTAACAGCCCCGTCGTATCCAGACACTTTATTCTATCTTTTTCTTCGACGCGGCACATCGGCGCGACAATTTCGCAATGCCGATTCATAGCAATTACAAACACGAACGGCAATATATTCCGCCAATTCGTTATCGCAATGACCGCAACAACTTAGGAACTTCGGATATGCTGACAATGTGTGGGGAAGTGATTAGTACTGCCGGATCTTGAACTTGAGGTCCAGTGCTTCCCGTACTTTGACGAGAAATGCGCGCATCTGGAACGGCTTGGCAATATAGCCCAAAATGCCCTCGCGGAGAAATTCTTGGACATCTTGATCGCTGAATCCAGACATGATTAAGACTTTGACATTCGGGTTAAATTTCTTCAGCGCGGCAAAAGTGTCACGCCCGTTCATCTTCGGCATCATCATGTCGAGAAGGACGAGATCAATGGCGTTGATGGCAGTCCGATAGAGCTGAACCGCTTCCGCGCCGTCCGCACAAGTGATTACCTGGTAGCCCGCCTTGGTTAACATCCGCTCAGCGAGGTTTCTCACTACTTCTTCGTCATCGACCAGCAGGATGCGCTCGCGCCCGTCGACCTTGATCTCCGCAATTTCGCTCGCCGACGGAAGTGCCATCGTTTCAAGGACCGGGAAATAAAGGGTAAACGCTGAACCTTCCCCGACATTGCTGACAACTTCGACGCTGCCCGAATGGCTTCTCACACATCCATAAACGCCGGCGAGTCCCAATCCGGTCCCTTGACCCTGCTCCTTCGTGGTAAAGAACGGATCAAATATGTGATCGAGGATTTTTTCATCAATACCGACACCGGTGTCGGACACCGTGATCGCCAAATACTCGCCCGGTCCGCGCTCCAAACTATGGCGGCGGCAGAAATCATAATCCGGGTAAACGTTGCGAGTCGCGAGAATTAATGTTCCGCCATCCGGCATCGCGTCCCGCGCATTCACGCTCAAATTGAGAATCGCGCTCTGAATCTGCGAAGGATCGCCTTTCACGAAACAGTGCGCGGCATGAAGATCAGTCTGGATCTCGATGCGACGATCGATCGTGTGCTGAAGAATGGCCGTTACCTCGCCGATTGCCGCATGAACATCCAGCGGCACCGAAAGGAAATTGCCTTTGCGCGCGAAAGCGAGCAATTGGCTGGTGAGATCCGCAGCACGTGAAGCCGCACGAATAATCTCGCTCGAATAGTCTTTCAACTTGGGGCAATTCTCCGCTTCCTGGCTGATCAGTTCTCCGAATCCGCGAATACCGGCGAGAAGATTGTTGAAGTCGTGCGCAATTCCGCTCGCCAATCGCCCGACCGCTTCCAGCTTCTGTGCCTGTCGCAGTCGCTCCTCGAGTTCAACCTCTTTCGTGATGTCCCGCTTGACCGCAACGAAGTTGATGACCCTGCCGGAAGCATCCTTGATCGGCGAAATGGCGCACTCTTCTTCGTAGAGTGTGCCATTTTTGCGGCGATTCTTAAATCTTCCAACCCATGGATCTCCTGCGAGCAGGACGCTCCACATTTCGCGATAGTAATCCGGCGGCTGCTCGCCGCTCTTCAAGATACGGGCATTCTGTCCCAGCACTTCTTCGCGCGCGTACCCCGACACTTTCTCAAAAGCCGAGTTGACGTAGATGATCCTCCCGGCAACGTCGCTGATCACTATTGATTCGGTGGCTTGTTCGACAGCCTTTGCCAGTTGCGAGCGCTCGGTTTCGATGGCGCGGCGCTCGGTGATATCACGCGAATTGAAAACGATAGCGCCAACATGAGGGTCATCCAGAAGATTGCGTCCGACAGTGTCGAGAATACGCCAGCTGCCGTCTTTGTGGCGAATGCGCAGTTCAAACGAAATATCCCCGCCCCTGATCAAGGCTCGACGCATGATCTCGCGGGCCGGAACTCGATCGTCACGATGTAATTTGCGGAAAATACTTGTGCCGCGGAGTTCCTCCGGCCGGTAACCGAGGACTCGTTCGACTGATGGGCTAAGATAGATAAACTGTCCATTGACATCGAACAGGGTTATGATGTCAGTCGAG
>CAUJJY010000260.1 GCA_963205155.1 Candidatus Zixiibacteriota bacterium
GATTTCCTCAACGACCCACGGCCGTTCCGGAGTCACGTATTTGACTTTTGTGAATCGAATTCCCATTATCTTTTCGAGCACTCCCGAGGAGACCGGGAAATACATAGCGCTCATGATGAAACAAGTGGCCTTTGCTTCAACTGCAGAAACCATGTCAAATGACAATGAAGAGACGTCTGATGAGTCGACAGTTGAGATTGATGCTGAAGTTCAAATGCAGGTACTGTCGGCGATTCCAGGAATAAAAGAAGAGAATGCCAAGGCGTTGATTGCCAAATTTGGTTCCTTGCGCGCTATCGCCGAGGCTGACGAGGCGCAGATCGCCAAAGTCAAAGGTCTCGGCGGCAAGAAGGCCAAAGCCATAACACAGGCTTTCAATGCGTCACTTCTTGAGAGCCAGCCGCGCGTTGAAACAAAGTCTTCCAAGTCATCCGTTGCCCGATAGACTGTCAAGTAATCTTCGAACCAAGTCTCTCTCTTTCCAATTTTAGGATTGCGCGTATATTGGGATCGTGACCGATACACCGCTGATCGATAGAATCTTCGTTGCGCTGGCAGTAGTGTTGCCGTTATGCCTCTACCTCCTCACTCTTTGCAGAGGAATCCCGGTCGGTGATGCACCGGAATTGGCATTGGCAGCGGCAAAGCTTCAGATTGCCCATCCACCCGGTTATCCACTGCTGACGATAATTGGCCGCATTTGGAGCGAAGCCTTGTTCTTTGTGCGCCCGATTGTCGCACTCAATTTGCTTAGCGCTTTGTTTGCAGCCGCAGCCTGCGGAGCGTTCTATCTTCTCACGTCTCGACTTCTTGTGGTGCAGGGAATGATAGGTCGCGTTCTCATGCTGGCCATCGCTGTTACCTTCGCAGCCGGCCGGACACTTTGGTCGACTGCAACGAATTTTGAGGTATATTCCCTGGCGGCACTGATCACTGTGCTGGTTCTCCTGCTGCTCATTCGATTGATACAAACTGGAGACCGGCGATATTTCTTGCTGGCGACATACCTGCTGGGACTGTCCTTCTGCAATCATCTTTCTCTGCTCGCTTTGTTGCCGGCTGTGATCATCGCAGCTATCAGCATGCGGTCAATTCTCGGTAGCCGGTATCTGCTTGCCGGCGTTGGACTGGCAGCAATTCCCGGAACTCTCTACGGTTACCTGATGCTTCGGTCGCGATTTGACTTGGTGATGAGTTGGTACAATCCGCAGCGTTGGACCGGTTTCAAGCAGCAAGTGTTTGCGGAAACCTATCAGCGCTTTGTCGCCTCGCCGAATTTTGCCGACGTACTACCATATCTGCACCGGCTCCGGGATTTGTTTAGCAACGATTTGGTGCTGCCGTTTACATTGCTGGCTCTGGGGGGACTGATTATCCAATGTCGCAGAGATTCTAGAATTGCTCTGTTGCTCGGCTCTGCAGCCGTAACCAACTGCATACTCAATTTCAATTACACTATTAGCGATATCGCACCTTACTTCTTGCCGACAATCACTGTGCTATTGATCTGGATGTTCGAATTATTGAATTGGATGATAAGCAAGTCTCGAGCGACGGCAGGAATCGCTGTGACAGTATCAATTGCTGTCGCGGCGACTTCGATTGTTGGCAACTATGACAGATCTGACCTTTCGACTCGCACTAAGTCCGAAACCTATGCGAAGGATCTGTTCAAAAGTGTCCCGGTGGGAGGAATGCTCTTCTGCGGAAGCGACAACTCGATGTTCCCGGCGTTGTATCTTCGCTATGTTGAGGACTATCGCAACGACTGCGGTGTGTATGGGCACCTGCCGACAATGAGCCATCTGCAACGGGAGTTGGGCTACCAATTCGACGGCGCTTGGACGAACTTTCCTGACCTTCTCAAACACGCAGTTAACTCCGGCGCGCGACCAGTTGTTATGGCGCGCGAGTTGATGAATTTCGACAACAACTTCCCGCGTATTCTGGACAATTTGACAATTCGAGACTTGGTCTATGTTGCCGATTCGAAAATGCAACTGCCTTTGCAGGATTATCACACACAAATCGAAGACATTCCCGAATTGTATGATCCTAAGGAAGCACTGATGTATGTCGTCTATCAACTGGCGGCAGCGGAATCGGCCGAAGACGAGAGCGACGTAAAAAGCGAGCGGTATTACAGCCGTGCGATCAGAATAGTCAACATGATGGGGGAACCGTCACTGTCGAGCGCCTTGGCCACCTACTTCATTGATCGCAACCAACATCGTTACGCAATCGCGGTGATTGAGCCTGCGCTGGTTTTGTCGACACTGCGACTGAAAGAGCGGCTGCAACTGCTCGGCGGACTCGGCACCGCGCAAATGCGGCTGCAAAACACGGCGGGCGCAAGAGCAGTCTTCGAGAAGATGCTGGCTTTGGACGCAGGCAACACTGAAGCGCAATTTCAGATCATGACATTGGATGCTTCTGTAGCAGTGAATAACGGCAATCTGGCAACCGCAATAGCGGTCTACGAGCGAATGGCACAATTAGCACCAGATCAGCACCAGGTCACCATGCAGTTGGCACTACTCCACATTAGAACACGTGACTTCAAGTCAGCCCGGTTGGCTCTGCAGCGCTGCATCGACGCCGATTATCGTCGCGACGAGGCCAACACTTTGCTTGGGCAATTGGATTCGACAGGACTCAAGTAGCCGGTTGCCACACTACGCTACGGAGAGCGTAACGTCCTTGGTTGGGACGGCAATCAAACGATCATTCTCAAGGCTCGTTAGTTCAACCGAACAGATTTGATTCTGCAGATTCTGTTCGGACTTCAAGTGAACCCGCATGTAGTTTTCCGTATACCCGGTCCAATAGCCATCGTCCTGCGTTTCAAAGAGTACATCGGCAGTCGTGCCAAGATGCGTGGCGTAAAATGCACGGCGTTTGCGCTCGGAAAGCTCAATTAGATTGCGAGTGCGCGCCTTCTTGACTTGATACGGGACTTTGGGTTTCAGATCCCAAGAAGGTGTACCGGGACGATCGGAATAGGTGAACACGTGGAAATAGAAAAAGGGCAAATCCGTAAGGACGTCTCGGGTATTCTGGAATTCGGCCTCGCCTTCGGTGGGATAACCGACCATGATATCTGTTCCGAGCCCGATGTCGGGAATCAATTTGGCTGACCACTCAATGAACTTCGCGAACGGTTTGATGGTGTGCTTGCGCGACATCGAAGAGAGAATCTTGTCATCTCCGCTTTGCAGGGGCACGTGCAAGTAGTGGCACAACTTAGCCGACGAAGCCATGTAGCGCACCAATTCAGCGCCGATGGTAGTTGGCTCGATTGAGCTGATGCGAATGCGTGACAGCCCCTCAATCTGTTCAAGCCGCTCGATGACTTTGAGCAGATTCTTCCCGTCATTCTTGTAAGTGCCGATATTCACACCGGTGAGAACGAGTTCGCGGTGTCCGGCGGTAACCAGAGCTTCGGCCTCGCGAATAATGTCGTTGAAATTTCGGCTGCGAGCGCGGCCTCGAACCGTGGGGATGATGCAGACAGAGCCGAAAGCGTTGCCGCCATCCTGGATTTTCAGGTTAGCTCGTGTATTGAACGTGTACAGGCCGCTGGTGTCAATGGTGAATTCTTTTTCCGGCAGCTTCGGTGAATGAATGATTTGCGGCGACGCGTTCTTGTTGAGACCATTGAGAAAGTCGCCCACACGCAGCTTGTGCTCATTACCGATGATCAGATCGACGCCGCGAATGGCGCTGATGGCATCGATGCCGTTTTGCGCGTAACAGCCGACGACTGCAACAAAGGTCGTAGGATTGACACGCAGCGCCGCACGCACCGCTTGTCGGCATTTGGAATCGGCTTGTTCGGTAACAGTGCAAGTGTTAATAACCGTCACATCTGCGGGCTCGCCAAATTCGACGATATCGAATCCGCGTGCAGCCAGACTATTGGCGATGATCGCGGTCTCGGCCTGATTGAGCCGGCAACCGAGTGTATGTAGCGATGCCTTGGGCAAGTTCCTGCTCCAGAAATGATCCGCTTTGACGCCGAAAAGCCGGCGCCGCTGACAGCCAGCAGAATATAGACTTGCGCAGGGAATGTCAAGCGGGAGACGGGCTGAACTTATGTCCTGTGAGGTTTGAAGGCAAATTCACGGATAGTCATTGACTCGGGCACGGGATAAACACCGGCGCCGGCGCAAAGCGGACAGGGGCTTTTGTCGGACTGGCGAATCTCGATCATGCCGGATCCTTTGCAGGCGTAACATTCTTGACCCGAGACTGATTGCCCTTTGCCGAAGCAATACATACAGACGTGGGCATGGTTCGGTGTCAAGCAGCGGTTGTCAACCCAGCCACGTCCTTGACACTCCGGGCAGGTTTTCGGCGGCCCTTCACTTGACGGTGGTAGGTGCTTCTCGGTTGACATAAACATCCTTTCCGGTTTGCAAATCAAGCCATTGATCGACGCTCTCAAGCGCCGGTTCGATAGCAGCACTCACTTGGCCGGTCATGGACTCGTTCAGAGTCGTTACATCAGCGACCTCGACAGCTAACACATCAATGTGCTCCGGCATTTGGTATCCGAGCTGGCGCCCTAACTCCAACGCGGTCGGGAGACTCATCTGATGGCTGGTGGTGAGATTTCGTGATGGCGTCAGAGTCCCCATCGGGAAGAAGTGCAGAGTACCGGGTGGTACTCCACCTGTCACTATGCTATCAATAAGAAGGACTTTGTCTCTCCCGTTGAGCAAATCCAAAAGGCCGAATCCGGCGACCGGCGCGAAAATCACCTCTACCTGCTCGCAATCGCGTTGCGTTGTGTTCAGTATCCCTGCAATCGTTGGGCCGAATGCGTCATCCGACAAAACTTCGTTGCCAAGACAGAGTATCAAGAATGGCTTCAACATTGCCTCTTGGCGACCTCGATTACTTCTCCGCTCTCCGCAGAATGAATAATAATCTCAAGCGGCATCTCGCCTGGAAGCGAATGGGTCGCGCAACCAAAACACGGATCGTAAGCACGGAACGCCATTTCGATTCGATTAAGAATGCCGTCAGTGATTGTCGTGCCTTTCTTAATCAACCCTTCGGCAGCGCGTTTGATCGACATCGTGATCGGCGCGTTGTTGTTGGTGGTACCTACGATGAGATTCGCCTCGGTGACGATTCCGTTTTGATCAGTTTTATAGTGATGCGTCAAGGTTCCGCGCGGCGCTTCGACGATGCCGACACCCTCGCCGACGATACCGGTCGGTGGTTCGAGGATGTGATCGGAATTGATCTCATCATCTTTGGCCTGCTCGAGCGTGGCTTCGCAGGCAAACATCAACTCAACCACGCGCGCCCAGTGAGTTGCCAACGTTGAGTTGACCGGCGTCTTGCCAGAGCGATCTCCGGTGAGCGTTTCGAAATATCGTTCGTACTCGGCGTGTGCAAGCGGCGTCGCCATGCCGTCTGCAACATTGAGTCGTGCCAGCGGCGTCGCTTTATAAACGCCGGAGTCCATACCATCGACGAACCCTTTCCAACCTACTTTTTTGAGGTAGGGATACTTGAGATAGGAATATGGTTCGACGCGCTCTTCCACATATTGTAGATAATCCTTCGCTTCATACTTGGCATGTTCTGTGCCGTCGGGGGCCGTGACGCGCACCTTGCCGTCGTAGAAAGTGACATGATTGTTGGCATCGACTAACCCCATGTTGTAGGTTTGGTGGGCGTAGGAATCAGAGAGAATCATTTCCAGATAGGCTTTGTTCGCAAGCACTACGTCATTCAATACCTGAATGGTGAACTTGGCGAATTCGACCATTTCTTCGCCGATCTTGATGATCTCCTGCTGTTCTTCCTTGGTCACGCGCTTGCTCATTCCGCCTGGTATTGCTGTGACCGGGTGCACTTTCTTACCACCGATGATTTCGATGACCCGCTGACCACGGGCGCGTTGAGCGATGACCTTTTTGCCGGCGTCCAGTCCAACCTTGGCAATCACGCCGAGGATGTTGCGTTCGGCCTTGGGAGCATCGGGGCCGCAGACGAAGTCTGGTCCGCCCAGGGCATAGAAGTGCGTTGTGTGGTCACCGGCATAGAATGCGTTGTAGACTAACTCGCGCAATTTGCGCGCTGCCGATGGAATGGTTACGCCATACACCGCGTCGGCGGCTTTGGCAGACGCCATGTGATGCGCGTCGGGGCAGACACCGCAGATACGGGTGGTAATGCGCGCTAATTCTTCGACCGGCCGGCCCTGGCAGAATTTTTCGAAGCCGCGCAATTCGGGTACCTGAAAGTAGCAGTTGGCTAATTCACCATCGTCGTTGATGAACAAGTGTATTTTGCCGTGCCCTTCAAGGCGCGTGATCGGATCGATGACAATGCTCTTCATACTTGCACCCTCCGAAGCAGAGAACCGGCCATGCTGAAGCGATAGAATGTTCCAAGCGGATCGGGAATGGTATTGATGATCTGCTCGATCTCTTCCGGATCAGTAGAGTCGATGACGCTGGCCAATGCCGAAACCATCTTGGCACCCTGGTCGTTGATGTTTGACGGGAGACCATAACAGCCGCGACACGGCATTCCAGCCTTTACGCATTTGGCTCCACACCCGGAACGAGTTGCCGGCCCGAGGCAGACAATGCCCTGTTCCATGAGACAAAGATTCGGATCAGTGACCTTGGCAAATGGCCGTGTGAAGGCTTTAATCTTCTTGATATTGCGTTCGCGCGGGCACTCGTCACAACAGCTCTTATCGGTTGCGCCAAGAACGGTTCCCTTGGGAGGCAGCGGCTTGTTGTTCTGGAGGATGTCGATAACGGCCATAACCGCATTCACGATTTGATCTGACTGTGGCGGGCAGCCGGGAATGTAATAATCAACCTCTACTACCTGGTCGAGTGAGCGAACCGTGTTCCAGAACTTTGGTATTGTGATGGTCCCTTCGGGGACTTGCACTTCCGGCTGGGGCTCGACGCCGCCGCCATTGGCGAGCGAAGGCGACTTGTGATAGACGTAATCGAGAATCGAATCTTTGTTGAAGAAGTTCGCCAAGGCAGGTATGCACCCTTCGCCGGCACAGCTTCCGAATGCCACGAGCACCACTGATTTCTGGCGCAGTAGTTCGGCGAGTTCATAATTCTCGCTTGTCCGTATTGCCCCGTTAAACAGTGTTAGAGTAATTGACTTGTCTTCCATCGCGCGGACATCGTCGTACTTGATATCCATCGCGCAGGGCCAGAAGACGAGATCAAAGAAATCTACCACGGCGAGAATCTTTTCCTCGATATCGAGAATCGAAATATCACAGCCGCCGCAGGAGGAAGCCCAATATATCGCAAGTTTTGGTTTAGACATGTTGATGCACCTCCTCGGCATTGGGGTCGAAATTGTAGTCGTGCAATTTCAAAGGTCCCAAGGCGCGAATCTGTTCGGTGAACTCGGTGATGACCTCTTGGAATCGGCCGCCTTCGGAAGCCGAAACCCATTCGAGGCGCATGCGGTTGCGATCGATTCCCAATTGTTGAAGCAACAATTGCGTCAGGGGCATTCGGCGCATGCACTTGTAGTTCCCTTCGATGTAGTGACAATCGCCGGGATGACAACCGCAAATCAGCACACCATCGGCGCCGCGGCGGAAGGCATCGAGGATAAATGCCGGATCCACCCGACCGGAGCACATAACGCGAATGCTAGTCACATTGGGTGGATAGTGCATGCGCGCAGTGCCGGCGAGATCGGCGCCGGTATAGCTGCACCAGTTGCAGAGAAAGCCGACAATTCTCGGTTCAAAGCTCATGACAAAATCCCCTCAATCTGCGCATAGATTTGTTCATCGGTGAAGTGGCGGCCCTTGATCGCTCCCGAAGGACAAGCCGCGACGCAGGTGCCGCAAGCCTTGCACAGCGCGGAATTGATGTGGCTGATCTTCTTTTCGGGATCAAAGTCGATCGCGTGATATGGGCACATGTCATTACAGATTTTGCAGCCGGAACAAAGCTCGTCCTGGACTTCGGCGTAAGTTGCATCCATCAGGACTTCGCCCTGGCACAAAAGTCGCATTACTTGTGCGGCAGCCGCCGAACCCTGTGCGACGGAGTCAGGAATGTCCTTTGCACCCTGGCAGACTCCGGCGAGGAAGATTCCCTCGGTTGACGTTGATACCGGAGCGAGTTTGGGATGCGATTCGATAAACCAGCCGTCGGCACCGGTCGAGATATTGAAACGTCGTGCCATGTCCTTTGCGTCGGCGCGTGCCTCGAGCGCGGTGCAAAGAACGATCATGTCGACCGGGACTTCGCGATACTTGCCGATCATTGTGTCTTCGCAGCGGACAATCATGGCACCTTCAGCTTCCTGTGATTGGCTGGCTGGGGCAACTTCGGCGCCTTTACCGCGAATGACATTGCCGCCCTCATCGAGAATTCGCTGGTAAAATTCTTCGTAACCCTTTCCGAATGAGCGCATGTCGATATAGAACTGATAGACATCGGCCTTGGTTTTCTCCATGATCAAGTGCGAGAACTTAAGGGCGTACATGCAGCAAACGCGGCTGCAGTATTTGTGGTGGTTTTCGTCGCGACTACCGATGCAGTGGATGATGGCAATCCGGCGCGGTTCTTCGCCGTTCTCCAAACAGATCTTTCCGCCGGTCGGTCCGGCGGCATTGTTCATTTTCTCAAACTCAATTGACGACACAACGTTGGGATAGCGGCCGTAACCGTACTGCTTCATCGGTGTCGGATCGAAATCGTCAAAGCCGGTGGCAAGAACAACAGCGCCGACTTCGATTTCTTCGAATTCTGCGCGATCGCCGTAGTCGATACAGTCCTTGGGGCATACCTTTTCGCAAATCATGCACCCGCCGGTTTTATAGTGGATGCAGTTTTCGCGCACGATATAAGGCACGTTGGGGACTGCCTGTCGGAATGGTAATGTGATAGCGGCATTGGGGCCCAGGTTTAGTTCGCGGTGATTGATGACCCGCTCCTCAATATCCTGCATCTTGATATGCCCGGTCGGGCAGTACTTGGCACAGGCGCCGCAGAGAATGCAAGCCTCGGAATCCAAGTCGAACGGGGTTGATACATCGCGATCTTGGCCCCGATTGACAAAGGTCAGAGCGTGAGCACCGACAACCTCGTCGCAGATGCGCACGCAGAGTCCGCAGAGAATGCAAGTGTAGGTTCCATGTCCCCAGCGAGGCTCCTTGACACCGAACTTCGCTGCATAATGCTCCAGCAAGGGGACCGGGGCGCAGTTGGCCATCAACATTTCAAGGTTTGTTCGGCGTGCATTGACCACTCGTGGAGTTTCGGTGAATATTTCCAGACCGTCCCAAGCCGGGTAATTGCAGGCCGTTACGATCTTGCTCCAGCCCTTGTTGTTGCGAGCCTCCACGACACAGATTCGGCAAGCAGCATACGGGCTCATAAATGGGTAGTAGCAGAGAGTTGGAATTTCGACTCCCAACGACTGTGCAGCGCCCAGGACGTACGAGCCCTCTTCGACCTCGATCGCTTGACCGTCTATTTTAATCTTAACAGTTGCCATCATAGTCTCCTATGCCACGGTCGCCGGCTGTTTAGCGGTTTCCTTGGGCTGCCAGAGTTCGCGGGCTTTCAGTTGGATCTTGTCGCCTTCGCCGCGCTTGACTCGCTTGATCGAGTTGTAGCGACAGATCTGGTAACAAGCTCCACATTGAATGCACTTGTCCTGGATGATCATGTGCAGGCGTTTGGGTTCGCCGACGATAGCGTTAGTCGGGCAGGGTTTGACACAGGCGTGACAGCCAGTGCAGGTATTGTCGATGGCGTGCGCCACCAGTTCCTTGCAGACACCGGCTGGGCAGCGTTTGTCGCGAACGTGCGCGATGTATTCCTGGCGGAAGTAACGAATCGTTGAAAGCACCGGATTCGGAGCTGAACCGCCGAGTTGACACAAACTGGTGTCGATGATAACCTGCGACAGTTCCTCGAGGTATTCAATGTCCTCCATTGTGCCGTTGCCTTCACAGATCTTGTTGAGAATGTTCAGCATCACCACAATGCCTTCACGACAAGGCACACATTTGCCGCAAGACTCCTCCTGAAGGAATTTCAGAAAATACCGCGCGACATCGACCATGCAGGAATCTTCATCCATCACGATCATGCCACCCGACCCCATCATCGAACCGGCTTTGGTGAGTTCGTCGAAGTCTACAGGCAAATCGAGCAAGCTGACCGGTTCATCTTCCTCGCGAATATCGCCATGCGCCACCATACTGGCATGAACAGAAGTTTCGGAGGTTTCGACGATCAAGGTACCGCCCGATGGGCCACCGGTTTGCACGGCTTTGAAGCGTTTCTTGTTCGGGACTCCGCCGCCGATGTCGTAGAGAATCTCGCGCAGGGTAATGCCCATGGGCACCTCGACCAGGCCGGTGTTGTTGATCTTGCCGGTGAGAGCAAATACTTTGGTACCTTTAGAGTTGGGGGTGCCAATCCCGGCAAAGTACTCGGCGCCCTTTTCAATAATGACCGGAATGTTAGCCCACGTTTCGACGTTATTCAGATTCGATGGTTTTTCCCAAAGACCGGCTTCCACCGTGTGGATATACTTTGCCCGCGGTTCACCGACTTTCCCTTCCAGCGAAGCCATCAAAGCGGTTGATTCACCGCAGACAAATGCACCGCCGCCGCGGGAAATCTCAATCTCGAAATTGAATCCGGTTCCGAGAATATTCTGCCCGATCAGACCGTACTCGCGCGCCTGATTCATCGCAATTGTCAGGTTCTTGACCGCCAGCGGGTATTCGTTGCGAACATAAACGAAACCATCATTACTGCCGATGGC
>CAUJJY010000261.1 GCA_963205155.1 Candidatus Zixiibacteriota bacterium
TTCTGTCGTTATATCACAGTACCTTTCTACTCTATTATACTTTTCGCCATTCTAATCGCTGGCCTGAATGTAAAAATTGATATAATTTATGTCAACTATTATTTAGTGATTATTTTCACATAAAAGTTAGCAAGCGCTAACATAATAATTTGTCGCGGATTCTCTTATCCGTTATGGCTTAAGCCTTTACAAAGAGTCGCCATTTCCGTAGATTCTTCGCTAATCTACTCGGGAGGATCGATTGACGTCATCACAAGAAGAGAATAAGGGTTTGGTTATCGTCTATACCGGCAATGGCAAAGGAAAGACCACCGCCGCCCTCGGAATGTGCATTCGCGCCGCTGGATATAAGAAGAAAATCAAGATACTGCAATTCGTTAAGGGTAGTTGGAAATACGGCGAGTTGAAAGGAATCGAACTTCTCAAAGGCTTCGTCGATATGGAACAGGTCGGGGAGGGATTCGTCGGTATCGTGGATGACAATAAGGAATTTTCAGTGCATCAGGAAGCCGCTCGCAAGGGACTCGCCTATGCCCGCGAAATCATCCACTCCGGTCAATACGATATAGTAATTCTCGATGAACTCAACATTGCCATCGATCTCGGCCTCATTCCGCTTGCCGACGCGCTCGAGGTCATTCAAAACAAACCCGCACAGCTTCATCTTGTAATTACTGGCCGCAGCGCCAAACCGGAGATTATCGAAATCGCCGATTTGGTTACCGAGATGCGCGAAATCAAACATCCATTCCAAAAAGGAATCCTCGCACAACGGGCCATCGACTGGTAGGGGAACTTTCTTCCCCAATTGCGTTGTTTACATTGACGGCAAATCACTTTATGACTTATCTGGTACTGCTATAGAGGAACAATGAACACTGATTACGATATCATCATCATCGGCGGCGGACCCGCTGGGCTTACCGCTGGAATGTATGGCGCCCGTGCCAATCTAAAGACCCTTTCAATCGAAAAATATCTCCCCGGCGGACAGATCGCCAATACCGCCGAAGTCGAAGACTATCCCGGCTTCGAGCATATTCTCGGTTCCGAATTGGCACAGCGCTTCGAATCGCATGCCCGTAAATTCGGACTCGAAATCGTCAGCGACAACGTTGAAGAAATCTTCAAGGACGGCGAGCATTTCGTCGTCAAAGCCGCCGAGAAGACTTATACGAGCAAGACCGTGATCTTGGCTACCGGAGGTTCTCCCAACCTCCTAAAGGTCCCAGGCGAGCTGGAATACGCCGGCAAAGGCGTTTCTTACTGTGCCATCTGTGATGGTGCGTTTTTCAAGGAGCAAGTTATTGTCGTCGTCGGCGGCGGTGATGCCGCGGTCGAAGAGGGGATCTTCCTCACCAAATATGGTTCCAAGGTCTATCTCATTCATCGCCGCGACAAATTACGCGCCCAGAAGGTGATTCAAGATCGCGCGTTTAGGAATCCTAAACTGGAGATCATCTGGGACAGTGCCGTTGAATCCATTAATGGCGAAAACAAGGTCACGCATGTGATGCTCAAGAATCTCAAAACCGGCGTTACCAGCCGTCTCGATTGCGGCGCCGTCTTTGTCTTCATCGGATTTGTGCCCAATTCAAAAATCACGCGCGAGCCGCTCAATCTCGATCCGAACGGCTATATCCTGACCGATGAAAACATGCAGACTTCGGTGCCGGGTCTCTTCGCCTGTGGCGATGTCCGCCATCAACTAGTGCGTCAAGTCACCAACGCTGTCGGCGATGCCACTACCGCCGCCATGGCCGCCTCAAAGTACATCGAAGAGCTGGAAGACAAACACGCCGCTAAGTCAGCAGCAAAAACTTAGTGGGCCAGGAGCCCGTCGACCTTAACTTCGCCGCTCTTTAGCTGTCGTCCCCGCGAAAGCGGGGATCCAGCAATTTTTCAGTGGGTGTTTTTTGAGAAATCTTTGCGCATTGTCCCCCACCGGAACGGTGGGAATCATTCAATTGCTCCCACACCGCCCATCCAATTGCGCAGCAATTGTTGTTCTCTGCCCAATGCTCTTTTCCCTCGCCCGACGGGAGAGGGAAGGGGTGAGGGCGCTTCACCTATGCTCACTTATTCAACGACTCCCAATCATCCGGCGCGCTCTTCGCCAACCACTTCAAAAACTCGATTTCCGATTTGAGAAACTTAATGCGATGCCGCATCACTGCCAATCTCCCGAACGGTATCTCCGAATTCATCTCCGCCTTCTGCCACACTTCCTGCGCGCGATCAAGCTCCGTCTCCATTTCCTCCTGCCGCTTCTTCAGCAGCTCCAGGAATGTTGAATCGCTTGAATTCAATTGCCGCGAGAATCCCAGCAGAAGATCAAAATCAAAATACGTTCGCCCAGTCGATAGCTGCTGAAGATTGATTCCCTCGCGCATTGCATTTTGCCCCTTGGTGGTTACCCGGTACGATTTCCGCAGCGGACTCTTGTCCGCCTTGTCCTTTTCAATCAATCCACCGCGTTCCAGTTTGCGTAGGGCGTAGTAAAGATTCGCCCGCGAATACTCCGCCCACAAGTCAGCACCAATCTCGATTAACCGCCGGTCGATGTCCCATCCGTGCGCCGGCTGTTCAGAGAGAAACGCCAAAATAATCAAGTCTGTTCGTGTTATTGACATAGACATTATTAATAATAATATCGGCGTTCCAGTCAACAACATTGCGCAAAAATAGCCGCCAATAGCGGCAATTTAATCCGAAATTTGCACAGCCATCCAACTGCACAGGCGCATCTTTCTGTCGATAAAATTCAAGACGGGGAGACCAAAAGTCTAAATTTACGTAACTACTTTCCTGATTCCGGAGACTGAAACGACGCAACGCACACAGAATATGATCGCTAAACACCGAATACTCGTGATCGATGACGAACAAGTCGTCTGTGATGTCGTCAAGGAGATGCTAAGCTCCAACGACAACTACCGCGTCGTAGCCGAGTACGATCCCGTCAAGGCTCTCTCCTTGCTCAAGACCAGCCAGTTTGACCTCGTCCTCACCGACTTGATGATGGGGAAGTACTCCGGAATGCAAATGATCCAGGCTGCACTGGAGCAAAACGGTGATACAGTCGTCATCCTGATGACCGGCTATCCGACAATGGAAAACGCCATTGATGCCCTTAAGCACGGTGCTTACGACTATATAGTGAAACCGTTTAAGATGGACCTCCTGATGGCGACAGTTGAGCGCGGTCTGCGCACACAGATGCTGGCGCGGGAAACTATCCACCTCAAAGACCAACTCGCCCG
>CAUJJY010000262.1 GCA_963205155.1 Candidatus Zixiibacteriota bacterium
GTTCAGCAGAGACAAAACGGTTTGCAGGAAATGAAGATTGTCAACCTGAAGGACAATTCAGCGCATAACGTCGAGTTTCCGGAGCAGACGTATTCAGTGGCGGGCGCCGCCAATCCGGAGTACAATACGAATCTCCTGCGCTTCAGCTACCAATCGATGACGACACCGAAGACCATCTATGACTATGACATGGACAAGCGGACGCGCGAATTGCTCAAGACCACAGACGTTCTTGGCGGATTCGACCCAAGCAACTATCACTCCGAGCGAGTTCTGGCGACTGCTTCCGATGGCGTACAGGTGCCGGTCGCGGTCGTGTATCGTAAAGACAAGTTCAAGAAAGACGGCACGAACCCACTGTATTTGTATGGCTACGGTGCCTATGGCGATCCACTTGATCCGTGGTTCTCATCTAATCGTATCAGTCTGCTCGATCGCGGTATCGTGTTTGCCATCGCACAAACTCGCGGCGGCGGCGAGATGGGACGCCAGTGGTATCTTGACGGCAAGCTACTTAAGAAGAGAAATACCTTCGCGGATTTCATCGCCTGTGCCGAACATCTGATTGCGGAAAAATATTGCGCAAAGGATAAGGTCATCGCCAACGGCGCTTCCGCCGGCGGACTGCTGATCGGCGCGGTCACCAATATGCGTCCCGACCTCTGGAAGGCGACGATCGGGGACGTACCATTTGTTGATTTGATCAACACTATGCTCGACCCGACGATTCCTTTAACTGTTACCGAGTGGGAAGAGTGGGGCAATCCGGCTGATGCCGAATACTATCCTTACATGAAGTCGTATTCGCCTTATGATAATGTGGTCGCCAAGGATTATCCGAATATCTTGATTACAACGAGTCTGAATGATCCGCGCGTTGCTTATTGGGAACCGGCTAAATGGTGCGCTAAACTGCGTTCCACCAAGACTGACAATAACCTGCTTCTGTTCAAGATTGACTTGGACGCCGGCCACGGTGGAGCTTCCGGCCGATATCAGCAATTCCGGGAAATCGCGTTTGAGTATGCGTTCGTGCTCAAGGTCTTAGGTATAGTGAATTGAAGTTATCCGCTATTGTTTCGTAACGACTTTGTACCGAGTGCAGCCTTGGTACGTATAACAGTATGAACGAAAAGGGATTATGCGGCTAAGGGAGTGCCGGTCTTTACCGATAATAGAATAGATTTATTCTCTATCGGGTGAAGGCGCATTGAATCAGTCTATAAGAACAATCTTTCCACGCCTGGAGAACATTTACATTGCGTCCCGTGCCATTACCGCCGCGGCAGTAATCGCGTGGATGCTCTCCACGGCTACTGCGAGCGAAGTCCAGCGGGAGATTTCGTTCGCTATGGTCATCTTTGCGCTTCATCTGGCAATTTTTTCGCTGATCTGGAAATTCAAACCGAAACTGATTTCCGAAGTCTTCACCTACTCGCTGATCTTTGATGTCATCTTTGTCACATATCTGATCAAGTTTACCGGCGGCGCCAATTCCAGCTTCTTTTTGTTGTACTACTTGAACATCATGTTCTCGGCCTATTATTTCAATTTGAATTTCTGTGTCGGGATTTCGTTTGCTGTTACGACGCTTTACATGATTAGCAATCCGGAATTACTGACGCATGTTTCGCCGGTGGAATTGGGTCTGCGTGTGGGTTTTGCCTGGTTCTTTGCCTACGCTGTAGGATTTGTCTCCCGGCACATGAAACAGTCAGAATTCAAGCTGCTCAAATTGCTCGACTCGTTGAATGAAAGCACCACCGAACTCGAGCGTTCCCAGGCGCGCGTCGAGAAGATTTACGAAACCTCGCGCGTCCTTGGCGAAATACATGACGATCAGGAAATCACCCGCGACGTGTTTCACATTGTCGATTCGATCCTGGGATTTGAAATGTGCTCGATTCAACTCTGTTCGCCCGACTTGAGTTATCTTTACGAACGCGGGCGACTTGAGGACGGCGAGCGCAAGACCACAAACCTGCGTGAAATAATTGCGCTTGAAGGTGTTGTTGGTGACGTTGTTCGCTCGGCTGAACCGAAAAGACTGATTGATCTTGGCCAAAACGACAATTATATTCCGACCATCAATGACGCCAAGAGTGCACTAATTGTACCGATGATCTCTCATGGAAGGGTGATTGGCATTCTGCAAGCCGAATCGACACGCCTAAATCGTTTCAGCGATACCGATCAAAAAGTTGCATCGATTCTCGCAGCTTCCGCGGCGATGGCGTACGAAAACAGCCGCCTGCATAACGAGCTCGAGAAGATGGTCGTCATCGATGACTTGACCAATGTCTACAACTACCGCTATTTCGCGGATCGGCTGGCCGACGAAATCAAGCGTGCCACCCGCTATCGCCAACCGTTGTCGCTGATCATGGTCGATATCGATTGGTTTAAGCGCATCAATGACACCTACGGACACGAGTCCGGCAACGTGCTCCTCAAAGGCATCGTACGCGTCATTGCCACGAATATCCGCGATACCGACACGCTGGCCCGCTACGGCGGTGAGGAGTTTATTATTATTCTTCCGCAAACCGAACATGACGACGCACAAGTTATCGCGGAGAGAATACGCAGCGAAATCGAGCGGTCCACTTTCGGCGACGGAATCAAACATCCGAAATTGAGTGCCACCGTCTCCGTTGGCATCACCACCTATCCCGACAACGGCCACAGCGAAGACGATCTCGTGCAATTGGTCGATCGCGCAATGTACCTCGCCAAAGGCAGCGGCAAGAACGCAGTAGTCACTGTCTAATGAGCCATCTCCGCCGGCAAATTGGTTCCTTGATCGTCTGCGGTTTCGATGAGGCCGTATTTCCGACGAGCTTGCGGCAACTATTGGAGCAAGGATCGTTGGGTGGCATAATACTCTTCGCGCGTAACTATCTCACTTCGGCGAAGCTCTCAAAACTTACCGATTCGGTGAGATCGTGCGCGCAGGGGAAGTCTATCATCGCGGTAGATCAGGAAGGCGGCCGCGTTGTTCGTTTCAGCGGCGATTTTCCAGTGTTTCCATCGCTGCGACATTTCGGGGAACGCGGTGACCTCGACGGTCTGGTGAGTGCCACCGAAGTCACGGCGCGAGCGCTTCGTCAGCATGGAGTCAATCTCAACCTGGTGCCGGTTTGCGATCTCGATCCCGGTAACCCCGGTCATGTTATCCACTCCAGAGCATATTCACGCGACATTCAAACTGTTTCTACCTGCGCCAGTCGGCAAGTCGAAGTCCTTCATGCAAACCACGTAATGTCATGTGCGAAACATTTCCCTGGACTTGGCTCTGCTACCGGCGATCCGCACTTACAGGTTTCGCATTCAAATCAGTCTTTTGATGAGTTTCGAAGACAAGACTATCTGCCATTCAAAGCAGCAATTGAAGCCGGAGTCGATATGATAATGCCGACTCACCTGCGGGCGCCGGCCCTTGACGAAGACAATATCGTGACTTTCAGCCGCAAAGTCCTGTATGACGAACTTCGCTCACATCTTGGCTTTGCGGGTTTGATAATCAGCGATGATCTACAGATGCTTGGCGCTCTCGAAGGCATCGATCAAATTGAAGCCGGAAAACGAGCGTTTCTGGCAGGATGCGATCTGCTGATTTATGCAAATCTGCAGGATTCAATCGAAAGCTTGCTTGATGGATTGGAAGCGTTGGCGGAGACTGACTCCAATTTGCGCCTACGTATCAATGAAAGTTATCAACGAGTCGTTGCGTTTCAGAATAATAACCCCCAATACTTCGGCGCATGAAAGCTGTATCCTTAGAAGAAGTACTTCAGAAAGAATCTCGCTTGACCTTGGGCTTGATGTCGGGCACTTCTGCAGATGGTCTCGATATTGCTTATTGCGAAGTGAATGTCCGCAATCATTTTTTGAAGAATCTAGCCAGCGCGACCATCCCATATCCAGCGAACCTGCGGGAAAAGATCTTAGGTATCGCCAGAACGAGAAAAACAGATCTTGCGGAGCTTCTTGGGCTTTCGAGTTACCTTGGCCACTTCTATGCCGACGCCATCGAGCTGTTCTGCCGCGATCACGAAATAACCAAACGCGGAGTCGATCTTGTCGGAAGTCACGGGCAGACTGTAGCTCACTTATCAAGACCGCTGCAATTCCTGGATCGCTCAGTAACGGGAACCCTGCAGATCGGAGAGGCTGAAGTAATTGCGAAGAGGCTTGGTATTTTGACAGTCTCGGACTTTCGCAGCGGCGACATTGCAGTCGGCGGATCAGGCGCACCCTTGACACCGATTTACCATCGCGCTGTATTTTCTCGAGAAGGCAAAACCAACGTCGTGGTAAACATCGGCGGTATTGCCAACATCACTATACTCAAGGAAGGCGGCGTGTGCCTCGCGACCGATACCGGCCCCGGCAACTGTCTGCTTGATACGATAGTTCGAGACAGAACGGATCATCACTTTGATGACAGCGGCAAGCTCGCTTCGTCCGGCGAAATCGACGAAGCGCTACTTTCGAAACTCCTTCAATCCGAAGTCTTACAGCGCAGACTTCCGGTCTCGCATGATCGGGGAGAGATTTTGCGATTGCTTGATGATGACGACATTGCGATCAGCATGAACAAGTTGAGTACGGAGTCCATTTTGGCAACGCTCAGTGAGCTTACCGCAATCACGATCAAGCACGCAACTGATCAGGTTCTCGGGAGCGCTACCCCTGATTCCGTGATCGTATGCGGAGGCGGTGCTCACAATTCATTCTTGATGCGTCGTCTCCAACATCACTTTTCCCGCTCACGAGTCTTAAGTGCGGCAGAATTTGGTGTCGATGTTGACTTTGTCGAAGCCGAAGCTTTTGCATATCTTGCCAACTTGACCTTAAGTTCGTTGAGCGGCAATTTGCCGCAGGTCACAGGTGCATCCAGAGCCGCCATCTTAGGAAAGATATCGCTGCCATGAAATTCAAGACACTTCTGATTCAAATCTGCGCAATCTTGCTTGTGTCCTCGTGCGCAAGAATGAACTACGCTGTTCGTCAAGAAGGCTACGACAAGCTCAAACAGCCGATCATCCGCGTTCGCGTGTTGCACACCAAAGACAAGGTCGAAGTTGGCGCCAAGGGCGACTGTGTGGTGCGTACCTGGGATGTCAATGACGAGAAGTCCGCTTACTTTTCGGCCGTCAACGTCGTTGTCAAGCCGGATGGTCCGCTGTTGGCGCTGTATGATCTCAAAGGCAATCGACTTGAGTCGAAACTGCGCCGTGTCACGGTCGTTGCCGAGAAGAAAAGTTGGCTGTGGCTTGACAAGCGCAAATTCCGCGGCATTTTCGAATTCTACCCGGATGGGCACGACACCATGTACGTAGTTAATGTGCTTCACGTCGAAGACTACCTGCGCGGCGTTCTGGCGCCGGAAATTGGCAGACGCAAACCAGAAGAGCTGGAGGCTGTCAAAGCCCAGGCCGTCGCGGCAAGAACCTATGCTCTGGTTACCCGCGACAAGTATCCGGACAAGGAGTATGATCTCGTCAATGAAATACTCGACCAGGTTTATACCGGTGTCGAGGGCGAGCAGCGACTTTGCGATATCGCCCTCAAGCAAACTCGCGGAGAAGTAATGAAGGTCGATGGCAAGCTGATTGATGCGTTTTATCACTCAACTTGCGGCGGGCATACTGATAACATTGAAGATGTTTGGGAGAAGGACCCAAAGTCCTATTTGCAGAGTGTCGAGGACGATACATTCTGCAATTGGTCAAAGTACTATACGTGGGACGAAGAATTCCCCGCGTCCACGCTGCTTTCGAATATTCGAACTTATCTCAAGTCAAGCGGCAGGACGCACTCACGCCTCGGAAGCCAACTGACGGATATCCAAATCGAATCGCGCTCCACCGGCGGGCGCATTACTTCGCTGGGAATCTATACCGAAGCCGGAACGACAAATCTCGGAAAGGATATCATACGCTGGGCTTTTGCTCGTCCCGGGTTGCCGGGGATTCTCCGCTCTTCGGATTTTGATCTCGAATTGAAGCGCGATGCTGCGAATCGCTTGTCGACTGTCTCAATTCACGGCCGCGGTTATGGTCATGGCGTGGGGATGTGTCAATGTGGCGCGATTGGACGTGCACGCGCAGGATTTTACTACGACGAAATCCTCACTCATTACTACACCGGTGTCGTGATCGAAAAATTGTATTGAACAACTTCTAACAACTTTCATATCTACAGGTCATGCAAAAGTATGGCCTGCCGTTGTTGCTTGCACTGATCATCTCCATTTGCACGCTTTCTGATTTGCAGGCGAGCATAAAGAACCGGCCTTTTTCACTTCATCTTGATCTGTACGGCATCCAGCCGGCACTCAACGATTCAGCGCAGATCTGGCTTTTCAGCCCCTACTTCGGCGCGGATGTGCAATACATGCTCTCGCAACGGGCTGCGCTCGTCGCTTCCGTTCGTACCGGCAAAGTCCACAACGACTCGGTAAGTACTTCGATTTTTAAGTTCAATCGTGATCGCGCCAATCGCCGTTGGAGATTTACGAGCGTTGCACTGGGTCCGAAGTTCTACCTTGGTCAACGCGGCCACACCTCTCCCTACTTTTTGACGCGTTTCGAAATGCTGCTCTGGAATATCAAGTCATATCCAGATGACAATATGGTTGTCGTCGAAGGTGGAGACGGCAATCAACGTGACTACAAGGCAACAGAGTTGGGCATCACGGCTGGATTCGGACTCGAACAATTGTTTTCCGACCGTGTCGCTTTCTCGATCGGCGCGGAATTCACTTACTTAACTGGTCTCGGCGCCGACTTTGCGCAGCGGGTGAAGAACTCGCGCTCGCGCGGAATTCTCCAGTTTGGCGCCGGCGTCTCTATTCACTTTGGGCGCAAGCAGCAAAGCTTGCTCAAGGAATCCGAAACGGACGAACAGCAGCGAAGTCGGGTCACTCGCAAGGTCTATGAAGATGATTCTGAAGAAGAGGTCAATACCAAAACTGTTGAACAGTCGGATTCACCGGTTCAAGTGGATACCGCTACGACAGCTCAGAACCGAGTCGCCATAGTAGCCCAAGATCAAGATCTTGATGGTATTCTGGATACACTTGACAAATGCATCGAGACGCCTTCCGGCGCCATCGTCGATAGTGCCGGGTGTCCGCTTGATTCAGACAAGGACGGCATTTATGATGGCATAGACCGCTGCCCGCAAACGGACAGCGTGGATGTTCAACACGTGGACACGGCCGGATGTGCTCCGGATTTTGATGCCGACGGCGTACCGGACTTCCGTGATTCGTGTCTGAATTCCGCAAGCAACACCGCGATCGACAGCATTGGTTGCCCCGCGGACTTGGATAATGACGGTGTTGAGAACCAACACGACCAGTGCCCCGACACTCCAGCAAAATTACCAGTTGACCAGAGCGGATGCCCTGATCTTGCAAAGATATTTGTGAAGTGCGTCTACCAGTCCCTGTTCGAATCCGGTGAGTCCAAAATTATATCTGAAAAGGCCAAAGTCCTTGATTCGGTGGTCATGCTGTTGAAGACTTTTCCGGAAGTTTCGGTTATGGTGTATGGCTATACCGATGATGTTGGTCCCAATGATGGCAACCTGCAACTCTCGCAAAAGCGTGCCAATGCGGTTAGGGCCTACTTGGTGGCGGCTGGTGTGGCAGAGAGTCGTGTGCTTGCAGTTGGCCGGGGTGAAACCAATTTCATTGCCAGTAATCGTACGCGCGGTGGACGCGAACAAAATCGAAGAATTGAGTTGGAGTTTAAGTTTTGAGATTAGAAGCGTCAGTTCGTCGCGAGAGCTTCGGACACAACCACAGGTTTTTTCCGGAAGACTCTCAAGACGATTGCACCGGCTCCTAAGGACCATGCAGCCAGATACACCAGCCAGCCCAGAATTGGTATCTTAAAGAGTATCGCCAGCACCAATAATCCCAGAACCAGCGACCAGCCCAACGACACCTTCTTGCCCTTGCGCATCAGACCGATAAGGAACATCCCAATAGCAATTGCCGTAAGAACTTTTGCAATGAAGAAGATCAGTGTATAGAGAGTCAAACCGGCAATCGCAGCCGGCAGACCAAACAACGTAACTCCAGTCAGCGCAATCGCGACCGGCATCAACAAGATGATCGCCAATCCGAGTAATCCGGAGATCGGTCCGTTAGTCCGAATCTCATCGAGTACCGAGTAAACCGCTTCGCGACGTATGACGATCAGAAGAACTCCCACGATGATCGACCCGACTAAAAACACTGCCGACCAAATAAGGCTTCCGGGCGGCGGCACGAGACCGCTAAGTGCGCCCGATTCACCATCCCCTGTTCTCTTTTTCCAACGCGTTTCGCCAATCACCTGCGATTCGGCGGAAATCTTAGCCTTCTCCTTTGATTCATAGTTGAAGTCGCCGCCGACATAGGCCCCGGGAGCGATGGAGATTTTATTCGCATTGACTTTCAGATCACCTTCGATGCGTCCGGTAATCGTGACAATGTTGGCATGGACATAAGCATCTGATCCAACACGACCATCGAGAAAAACTTCCGTGCCAAAAATGGCAATGTCGCGTCCGATTTCAGCATCGGCACCGAGGGTAACTTCACTGGCAAATGCAGTCACATCGCCTTCAACAAGCGAACTGATATTGACCGACTGGGCAAAGGTCCGCAGTGAACGGCAAATCTCGCCGTTGACTGTGATGCGCTGGCCGACGGCGTTCAGATTGCCGTCTATCATTCCATCAAAAGAGAGCGTTCTTGAGGCTGCAATCAGATCGCCCAGCAAACTACCGTCGAAATTGACCGTCCCGCCGGCCAGCAGCAAGTCCTCTTGAAAGTCGCCGCTCAAGTAGATTTCGTCGGATGATTCGAAGTAGAACGCAGCAAGGGGACTGTGGAGGATTAGCCCGACAATGATCGTAGTTAGAACTTGGCGAACGTTTAGTAACCGCATAAATCGAATTCTCCCACACTTAATATAACGAGAACCGGTACGCGAGGTTACTTAAAGTTATATGGCAATCGCGACAGGTAGCGTTCCGCACAACTTCGGCGGCCCAAGTTTCAACAACGGCGAGTCGTTCTAGTCCAAAAACAGAGCATCCTCTGGCGCGGATGCGTGGCGCAATATTAGCATACGATGGAGAATAGTTGATGAATTACGATTCTGCACTTTTTTTGAACCGCGCTTGACTGATGCCGACCATTAGAGCGAAGGATATGATGGAAACTGAACTCATGATGAACTCGCTCGAACAACACAACTCGCTTTACCAATTGGCGTACAAGAAGTTCATGAACAATGAAATTGAGTATGCCCGACAGCTGGCGCTTGAAGCAGTCTCAAAAGCACACGAATTCTATCTGAATAAGCAGCTTTCCGTTCCGGTCGACAAATTTAATTGCCGGGCGCAAAGCTTACTGGAGATGATTGAAAGGCGTTCGCTACTGGACAAGAAGTGAACCCTTGGGAATGGGTCGACGGATGGTCCTCGGACCACGAGCAAACCGTCGACCCTTCCGATCCGAAGATGACGTCCTAAGCTCCACTCTCCCACACGAAGCCGAATGCCCGATTCGGTAAGAAGCGACCTGCCCCCGACAGGTCGCTTCTGTTTTCGGACACCACAATTCACCGGTTTTCAAGCGTATTACCTGTCAGGGCAATCTTGACAGAGTCGCTAAGGATTGTTATTCTACTCTAGGATTAACAGGAGACTGATTTGGCCATTTCGACACGTGGAAGATACGGAGTGAGGGCACTTTTGGCGATTGTGAAAGCCAATGGCCCGCTATCGACGGCACATATTTCCAAGCTCGAAGACATTTCGTTGCCGTACCTGGAGCAAATCTTCAATAAACTCAAGCGTGCCGGCATCGTACGCGCCAAGCGAGGCGCCCAGGGTGGATACTTGCTTTCCCGGTCGGCAGACACGATCTCGGTTGGAGAAATCATCGGGATTCTCGACGGCCCGGTCAAATTCAGCCAGTGCCATCACCCGGATCACGAGGAAGAATGCGAGAAGAGGGACATCTGTGCTTCCCGCCGCTTTTGGTCGGATTTGGAAAACGACGTAAACAGTAAACTGCACAAAACCTCCCTGCAGGATCTCAAAAATATCGAAACCGGCCTGATCGAAAAAGTGCAGGCACACGACGGTGAAACAAATCTACTTCGATCATAACAGCACCACGCCTCTTGACCCTCGTGTTCTCGACGCCATGCTGCCGTATCTAAAGGATAACTACGGCAATGCGTCATCAGTGCATTCGGTTGGTCAGTCAGCACGCGCCGGATTGGAGCAGTCGAGGGAAAAGCTCGCTTCACTACTCGGCTGTCGACCTGATGAGTTGTATTTCACATCCGGAGCTACCGAGTCGAACAACATTGCGATTAAGGGTGTTGCCGAAGCTCTCGCTCACAAGGGTCGCCACATCGTCACGACCAAGACCGAACATCAGGCGGTGCTTGAGCCCTGCAAGTATCTGGAAAAGCACGACTACGAGGTTACTTATCTGGATGCTGACTCGCAGGGTTATGTCGATGCCGACCAATTGAGTTCATCAATTCGCCCAGACACGATTCTTGTCTCGATCATAATGGCGAACAACGAAACCGGGACGCTGCAAGACATCGCAGCACTGGCGAAGGTTGCCAACGAACGAAGTGTATACTTCCACACGGATGCTGTGCAGGCACTGGGCAAGATGCCGGTCAATTTGCACGAGCTTGGAGTCAATCTGGCATCCGGTTCGGCGCACAAATTCTATGGACCCAAGGGCGTAGGTTTCCTGTTTGCGAAGGTGGGCACTCGTTTTCTGCCGCACACTCACGGCGGCGCCCACGAGCGTGGCAAACGCGGCGGCACTGAAAATGTCGCAGGAGCGGTCGGAATGGCAGCCGCACTTGAATACAGCATTGCCGAGCTTGATACGGTCACAAATCACGCAGCAATACTTTCCGACAAGCTGACCCGCGGAATTCTCGCGACAATTCCTGATTCGCATCTTCATGGCGACCCACAACGTGGCAACCAAGGAACTATGTTTTTCACATTCCCGGGCGCCGATGGCGAGGCGATCATTCTCTCGCTTGATATGGCTGGAATCGCCGTGTCATCCGGTTCAGCCTGCACGTCCGGCGCCACCGAGCCATCGCATGTCCTCGTGGCGATGGGAGTTCCACCGCACGAAGCATCTTCCGCAATCAGGTTCTCTCTTGGAAAAGACCATACCATTGAAGAGATCGACTATCTCCTCGCTACCTTGCCTCCGATTGTGGAGCGCCTGCGCAAGATGTCACCGCAGTATGTGGCAAAGTAGACGGGGGCAAAGATTATGACCGACAACTCGAACACACTCGTCGCAGTTGCTATGTCAGGCGGAATCGACAGTTCCGTCGCCGCGGTGATGCTGAAACTTCAGGGTTACAATGTCATCGGACTGACGATGAAGTTGTGGGACTTCGCCGAAGTCGGCGGCGAGGACAAACAAGTCTCGCGCCGTTGTTGTTCGCTCGAGATGTTCGATGATGCCCGCAGTGTCTGCTTCAAGTATGGCATACCGCACTACGTCCTCAACATGCACAAGGATTTCCACGACACGGTGATCAATGACTTCGTGTCGGAATATGTTCAGGGCCGCACGCCGAATCCCTGTGTCGTCTGCAACTACAAGATCAAATGGGAACTGCTGGAGAACAAAGTCAAGCAACTCGGCTGCGACTATCTCGCCACCGGACACTATGCGCGTATTCAGCGCGACGAATCAAGCGGCCGCTACCAGATTCTCAAAGGCATCGACCCGACGCGCGACCAGTCGTATTTCCTCTGGGGACTCAAACAGGAATCGCTGGCGCGGACGATGTTTCCACTGGGCGATCTGCACAAGACGCAGGTGCGCGATCTTGGCCGCAAGTATGGGTTGATCAATGCCGAACGCGAAGAGTCGCGCGAAATCTGTTTTGTACCCGACAACAATTACTCGCGACTGGTCGAGAAGAAGCATCCGGAACTTGCCAAGCCGGGCAAGATCCGCGATACGCAGGGTAAGGTCGTCGGCACGCACGAAGGCTACTTCCATTACACAATCGGCCAGCGCAAGCGCATCCAGATCAACACCACCGAGAAGAAATTCGTCACGGCGATTGATGCTGCAAACAATGAAATCGTGATCGGCGACGAGGATGATCTTCTCCTTGAGAGCCTCGAAGTCAAAGAGGTCAACTGGGTGGCGAAAAACCCGACCGGAAATGGCGAATCGTTTGAATGTCTGGTGCGCATCCGCTACTTGCACAAACCGGTGCCGGGCACCGTCACACTCTTGACAAACGGCAATGTAGCTATTAAACTACATGATAAGCAACGCGCGGTGACTCCCGGCCAGAGTTGCGTTTTCTATGATGACGACATCGTCCTGGGAGGTGGCAAGATCGCGTAATTGGTGAGAATGCGCCTGCAGGTCAGCCGCTCGAAAAGGGCAAGATAATCAAGCACAGCGTTATTTCAATTTGTCGGGAATAAATCCTTCCTTGACTTGTAAGCTCATAGACATTAGTATCCATATAACGGGTCGATTTGTAACTCAATGCAAGTCTGTGTCGATGTGCACTGAAGTCGCAAGATTGGACTGCAGATGCTTGGGTTGTGAAGCCCCATCTCTCACCAAAAGGAGAATGCCATGAACGGCAGGAGAAGAATTCTCACAGGGCTAATGATCGTACTTTTCTTTGTTGGCGGTGCAAGCGCAGAGACAATACCGTTTGACTATTGGTACGGACGCATCATCGGGCGAACGCAAATTCAGTCCATCCACTATACCAACAGCTACGAAGTCGGCGATTTCAAGACAAGTCTCAAAGTTGGTCACGGTGATGATGTGATCGTCGACTTTGGTACACTGCTTGACTTTGAACCTGTAGATCAATCAAATGGTTTTCAAGTTCAATTTCTGCGACCCAAAGTCAGTGCCATCGTCGGACTCGGGCCGAGAATGCGGCTGTTAATTCACCGGCTCGATTGGCAAGAAGACTCCGAATTCCGACTTGACGAGACATCGGTCAGCTTTAACCAACAGTCGAACTTTCTCTCGGACCAGACGTTGCGAATGCTTCACAAGGACATCGAGTTTGACCCTTCGCAATCGCTCTACTACTACACCAAAGGAATGGTCCTGCAGCCGCGCAACTGGAGTCTGGACGCAAACCTGCAGATCAACATCAGTGACTACAGCCGCACGCGGCAGTGGCCGAAGATCCTTCCACCGAATCCTACTTCAGTACTGGTCAAGACGGAAGAAGTGAATGACTCCCGAACTTGGGTCGCTGGAGCCGTTTCAAGTTACGGAGTCAGCCGTAAGCTTCAACTTACTTTAGGCTGGGAGCTTGGACGCCAAAACAGACCGGCAAGCCAAAGTCGTGATTCTTATCATTTGGCTGATCTCGATTCACACGTTGTCCGTTCAGTAGGTGACAGAGATGACGCCCTTCGCAGTAATGAAATCTTTGTTGAAGCGTTACTCTTGAAAAGTAATCGACATTGGGCAAGCATCAGACCCTCATTTAACAGTTATGTTAACGACAACAAATCCGAGAACACAAATTGGGACGACTCACAGATAACAAGTAGAACCATAAACAAACTTATCGACGATACAAATGTGTACGGCATCTCCGCCGACCATACGTGGATATCCAATGGCTCCTCGGTTCCCCTCGGTCAGATTCTTGACGATTACACAGCTTACTATGGACATCGACTGGCGCCAGGGACGATTCGCATTAGCTCATCAGCAGATCTAACGCTCGGGCGAGAGAAATTTGAACGTAGCTACGAGCGAGTCGACACACCTGTACGCGATTCCACTAACTACAGATCGCGCCGAGATCGCTTGTCGGTAACCAGCGAAGTCAGCTATTTTTCGAAATTCAACCTCGATCTGATGTTGCGATTCATTCTGGATCGCAAGGTTTCGGGGAGTGCACGGGACAATGAGACCATGTCCTTTGCACACGCTCAAAGTCACTATTTCAATCTTCAGCTTTCATATTACTCGTTCCGCTGGAATCCGGACAAGCGGCAGTCAATCGGATGGAACCAGATCAGCGACATCGATTACCTTTTCAGGCCGCTGATGCAGCCGCGTGACTGGCGAGCTTCGGTCTCTGTCACACCGCCTGCGCATGAGTGGATCGGTCGCCTTGACGAAGAGAATATCTTCAACTTCTTCAAAGGCGAATCCAATAACCGGTGGATCTTGTCCTACTCAAGCGCTCTCGGGGTATGCGAAGGCGTCGAGATTGGACTTGATGCCAACTACCAACAAGATGTCTCCCCATACGACGATGAGCCGGGATACGTCACCCAATACCGATACGACAATTGGGTCGTCAGTCCGCATCTGCGCTGGCAGCCCGGGACGCGGTTTAGAGTCGAATTTAGGGCCGATGAGTACTATTCTGATTACGATGCAGTCAACTGGTATGGTAACGATGACACGCGCGAGCACTACTATGATCACACTTGGGTGGTGCAGCTCCTTTACACCATCATCATCTAAGATTTCGGTGATTGACACGCTAAGCTGAATCGTTTAGAGTAGTGCTTTGTGAGTAATATTCCTTATGCGAGGTACAAAAATGGTCAAGCTCACCTATCACGGACACTCCTGTTTTGAAATCACCGACGGTCAGCACAACTTAATCATCGATCCCTTCATCACCGGTAATCCCTTCGCAAAAGTCAAGGCGGGCGATGTCCATCCAAACTATGTCATCGTGACGCACGGGCACGGCGATCATTGGGGCGACACGGAACAACTCGCCAAATCCAACCACGCGACGGTGATCTCGAATTTCGAGTTGGGCGACTATGCCGCAAGGCAGGGATGCACGAATCATTCACTGCATATCGGCGGCAAAGCGAACTTTCCATTCGGGTGGGTAAAGCTGACCATTGCGCATCACGGCTCGACGCTTCCCGATGAGATCAGCTACGGCGGCAATCCGGCCGGCATCCTGCTGAACATCGGCGGCAAAACCATCTATCACGCCGGCGACACCGGGCTGTTTCTTGACATGAAGCTGATCGGCGAGATGAATGCCATCGATTTGGCGCTGCTACCGATTGGTGACAACTACACAATGGGACCTGTCGATGCCGCCAAAGCTGTGGAGTTTCTGCGACCGAGGCAAGTTGTGCCGATGCATTACAACACCTTCCCGCCAATCAAGCAAGACCCGAACGATTTTGCCAAGCTGGTGCGGGCACAGGGGATAGAGTGTACCGTGATGTCATCGGGCGATACGCTGAAGCTGTAGTTCACCTCCGGCAATCCTCCGCCAGTTTTTAGTACCGACTCCTGTCCAATGATTCGTATGTTAAACGCACCGGTGCGTCGCGAATCAGACATAAACGAACTTGAGCTATTAGCCAAGGTCGCCCAAGGGGATAGGTCTGCCTTCAAAATGCTGTTCGATTCCCATTCCAACCATGTCTATAGTGTGTGTTTGCGGATGCTTGGCAATCCGGGTGATGCGGAAGAGATTTCACAGGATGTCTTCCTGACGCTTTGGCAGAAGGCGAGTAGCGTCCGCGGTGAGGCAAAGCTCTCGACATGGCTTCACCGAGTAGCCGTCAACAAATCAATCAACTACCGCAAGCGCGGCGGCGTCTTCAGCAGGATCAAGCAGATCATGTCGATCGACACCGGGGAAGTCTCGCTAGCGGAACAACTTCCGGCGCCTGATTCCGAGCGTCCCGATATGAAACTGGAGTCCCGAGAAGCCGGCGAACAGCTGGCAGAACTGATGGCGGAACTGCCGGGCCGCCAGCGGGAAATCTATTTGCTGCATAAGCTTGAAGGATTGAGTTACAAGGAAATCGCGGAAGAAATGGACCTTTCGCTATCGTCCGTAGAATCGCTGATACACCGGGCAAAACAGAACCTTCAAAAAGTGATGCTGAAGCGCTTCAAAAACAAGCGCAAGTAAGTAGGGGATGGTAATGTCCAAGATACGAATGATGGAGGAGACACTTGTTTAGATGTAGTGACTTTGAAAGCAGATTGATGGAAGTTCTCGAAGGAGAACTAAATCAGGCAGATACCGCGGCAGTTATCGAACATCTGCATAACTGCACTGATTGCCGTAATCTGGTCGCGCACTATCAAACTCTGTTCAAGACGGAAGCAAGTGCTCCGACCACGGCGCCGGAAACACTTTGGCGCAAAATTCAGATCAGCCTCAACGAGCTGGAAGAGGGCCGTCAGTCACAGCCTACCCTGTTTCCCAAACGGCGGCCCTTGTTCGGCTATGCTCTTCAGACCTTCGGCGTTGCGATTGCAATAATTGCCGGAGTACTGCTCGGACAATCACCGGAAAGTCAGCAAACGACGTACGAAGACGAGTATGCCTCATACTATGCGGGTGCGCTTACTGAAACGGTGTTGCCGATCACCGAAGTTTATGAACAGGTGAGCGAGGATCAGGGGGGCAGTCGATGAAGATTCGCACTCTCGTTTACCTCGTCATTTTGCTGCTCGTAGTAAACGTCGCGGCAATCTCGACCATCGTGTACTACCGCATGTCGACGCCGCGTGGCGAGATGCATATGCCGTTTGGCCCGGAAGATGGTCCTCCACCGGCGGATATGCCCAAGCTGTCAAGTCAAGAGCGGAAGATGATGGAGCGGTCACGCTTGCAGGCGGATAGCGTTGTCGCACCACTCGCAGAAAAGATGAGCATCTATCGCCGCGACTTGCTTGATGAGCTGAAGAATGATAAACCAGATACCAGTCGGGTATACCAACTGATCGGTGAGATTGGCGTACTGCAGAGCGCAATCCAGAAGCAGATGGTAGCCCAATTCCTGAATGACCGCGATTCGCTTCGCCCCGATCAGCGGGCACGCCTTCTGAAGATGATTGAAGAGCGCAGCCGCTGGCAGGAACGAAGACAGATGGGCGGTCGAAGAATGAACCGTGATTTTTAGGTGAGTGGATTTTCGAAAGGAGAAAATTATGAAATGGAAACTCGCATCAATCGTAGCCGTGCTGACTCTGGCTTTGGCCGTTGCACTGCCGCTATTCGCGCAAGAAGCTGATGACGTCGATGTCGACAAAGACGATGTCGTGTGGGCAGGTGGTTGGGGACGCGGTGGCGGACCCGGTGACGGACCCGGCAAGGCTATGATGGAAGAACTCGCTCTGACCAAAGACCAACTCCAGAAGATGGATCAGATGCGTTCGACACATCGCAAGGAGATGATTCCTCTGCGCGCGCAGGTTCAGGTGAAGCAGATCGAATTGAACGATTTGTTCGACTCTGACGCAGCTATCGGAACGATCAACAGCAAGATCGACGAGATCAGCAAATTGCGAACCGACTTGGCCAAGAAGCAGGCAGCTCATCGGATCGCCATGCGTCAACTGCTCACGCCCGAGCAACGTGAGATTTGGGATAGCAGGCCGAAGATGATGGGCAAGATGGGTGGTCAAGGCAAATGCATGATGGAACGCGGAATGAAAATGAACCGCATGGACTGCGACGAACGCGGCCCACGCGGCGGCGGAAGAGGACGCGGTCTCTAAAGATCTACCAATTTAACCTCCTGTGGGGCGGGTGCGTATCCCGCTCCATTGTCTTAGCCGGCGGTTCTTGCCCATAGCAACCGCCGGTTTTGTTTTTTTGGCATCACTTTAGCCGTTTGAAGAGCAGGTGAGATTTCACCTTCCCGGAATCTTCGTAGTCCACCTCTGCATAGCGATTCTGAAATGACGTCGAATTTCATATCGCCTGCGAGGTCGGGTAGTCACTGGCGATAAAGATCCAATCAGTGTTGACCGAATCGACAAACTGCAGATATTCGCCGCGAAGATTGTATTCGATTGCCTGCGGAGTGACCAGGCCGTCGCGATCGATGATCTTGCCGCGATAATGGTATCCGAAATGCCCGATATCCTCGGCGAGAACGCCATCGCCGCTATGTGAATTTGCGTTGAGATACTCCGCTGCGGCAATGTGATTTGCTTCGTACCACGCCATTTCGCGCTTGAGATTGGCTATCCTGCCAAACGAAACCGCGCCAAAGGTCACGATGACCGCAATCGATCCGATAATTGCTGCACCACGCAGCTTGGAATTCTCACAGATCATTGCGAAGAACTTACCCATCAGCACAAAGACCAGCGGCAGGGCCGGAGCAGCGTACCAGAAAAACACCCTCGGCGAAAAAAACGCCAGGCCGGAAACCAGTCCCAGTGCCGTGAACGCAACGATGACGCTCCGGTCACGCTTGAACGCGAGCCAAAACAATGCCCCGGCCAGAATGGCGAATGCGATGACCCCGAGCGTCGGACCAAGCGTCATCATCTCACCTATACGCCCCAACATCCCTGATCCGGCTTGATGATAAAGCGCTGACTTTGCGGCAAGAGAATTCGGAATCGCACTACCAAAATACGAAATCGCGAACACAACCCCTCCGCAAATAAGAAGAAGCGGTGGGAGGAAAACTCGCCACAGTCGCGGTGCCCGATCCACAATGGCCGTGACCGCCACGACTCCAATCAGACCAATACCTTCCGGCCGAGTCAAAG
>CAUJJY010000263.1 GCA_963205155.1 Candidatus Zixiibacteriota bacterium
GTTCCAACTGGTAGCAGGGTTGGTGACCGTACCGTTGAAATTGACTAAGAGCGGAGCCGAACCGGAGAGCGGCGTGGCGATAAACGAGGCATTCGGTCTATCGCTGACTGTGCTCGACAAGGTGGTGGTATCAGGTCCGCAGAGATTAGTCCCGATTAATCGGACAAGGCGAACGCCAGTGGTAGTGTAGGTATGGCTCGGGCTGGCGGAAGTATCAGTGTCGCCATCGCCAAACTGCCACAAGTAGGTAGTATTTGCGGTCAGTGTGCTGTTGGTAAATACGACGGGCACACCGACGCAAACTGACGTGTCGCCGGCAACGAAGCCCACTTCGGGACGACCGAGCACAGTGATTGTTTTGGTTACGGTCTGTGTGTCGGAATCGCAGCTGGCGGTCATTTTGATGTCATAGACGCCTGCTTGTGTGTAGATTTTTACCGGAGCGAATTCTTCAACAATATCGACCGTGTCGACATCGCCATCGCCCCAATCCCATATGGTACGATACCACGAACCGGAGATGAGAAAATCGGTGTCGATACTTTGTCCGGCACAGGGTGAAAGCGGCGCCCAGGTGAAGTCAGGGACCAACTGGCAGTTTTCAAAGGGTCCGATATCGGGATTTACGCCGACCCAGCGGCTGGCGCCGTCATAATCGCCAAAGAACATTCCATTGACATATTGGCCGGCATCGATAAGTGGCGAAGTATTGCGCAGGTGGTAGTTTTGCTGGCTTTCATTGACGAACTGCGGATCAACGCCGACAAGGTTTGAAGCACTGGTCGGGCAACTGCCCAACATCAGGTCACCGGGAAGATTATTGTAAAAACAATTGTTCAGTACCGGCACTCCAGAACCATTACAATCGATTGCATAGTCGGAGTTGCCAACGAAGATATTGTTCTGAATCAACGGATTCGCACCCGGCAAGTAGCCAACTCCGCCACCATTACCGTTGTCGCAAGTTCCCTGAATAAACAGGTTGTTGAGGATATTCGGGAGTGCCCCGTCATCGACGTAAATTGCGCCGCCGTCGAGATTGCTGCGGTTTCCGCGAAAGATATTGTTCTGGATTTGCGCAGGCATCGTATCCTGGTACGCTCCCAGAAGCAGAATACCGGCGCCGAGGTCCAGGATCGACCAATTGGAATCGATGTCGTTAGCGTAGATGTGCGGACTGGAGTAAACCGCAGAAATTCCAGCGCCACCGGCTTGCGTCCAGTTCTCCTTAATGACGTTGTTGTGAATGTCGGCCTGGCTGTATTCCAGCCGGATTCCCGCGCCAGGTGTCGCTGAAGTCGAGCTGCCATTTCGGAAAATGTTGCAGTATCGAATCGTGGGACTTGCGCCGTAGCCCTCAACTCCCGGAAGGTATATACCGTGCGGTACGCCTCGAGTAATCGTGAAACCTTCGATCGTCAGCCCTGAGGTACCATAGTACGTCTCAATACAATTTCCCGTGAGCGAACCATCGATCGTGGTTACCGCAGACCCACCTTGACCTTTAAGGAGAACCGGACCGGACGTAATGAAGATGTGTTCCAGATACGTTCCGGGCTTAACCATGACGGTATCTTCACCGGTGAACTGATAGCTATAGTTCACGGCATACTGAATTGTGCGAAAAGGATTGGCCTCGGTACCGAAGTTACCACCGACGGCATCGGTGCCGTTGGTGGCGACCCATATTGTTCGCGGCTGGGCGGACAGCGGCAGTACAAGCAACATCACAGTTGCGAGGACGGCAAATATAGTCAGTTTACGGAGCATCAATGCGAATCTCCCCCTCTTCGATAAAGAGAATGCCCTCACGCGGCAGGAGATTTCCCTGCCAGTCAATGAGGCTCAAGGTAGCGGCCGGAATGCGCAGGAAAGATGTTCCCACAGCTTTCGGCGCGAGAGTTATTACGGCGATGGTTCCGTCATTGGAAACTCCCTGTGCGGACTGATTGCCTTGGATCGTATAGGCTACAGCGACATAGCCGGGACGCGTCTGCGTGAAGAACAAGGCTTCCTCGCCGGTAAAGATATTGCCGGCAGTGACGGTCACGGCTTCGACGAGTGCGGTGTCATATTCCAGACGGAAACTGGCGCCGAACAGCGAGTCAATGTTGTGGACGAAAATACTGATAGTTCGTTCAGTCTCACCACTGGTCTGGCTGAACATCGGGCTGACACGAATCATGGGAACCAGGGGTTCCATCTTGATATCGACTTCCGTAGTGGAACCGGCAAAGACATCGGCGATACTGCTGCCCCGGTAGAGGGCGACATCGGTGTTGTTGAAGGCGGTCATTTCGAAGGTGCGAGCTTCGCCAATTGGAACGTCGATGGTGATGGTTGCGACGCCGTCGATGATATCGAGTTCATGCGTTGTGGCTTCGAAGCCCTCGCCGCTGACGACAAGTCGAATTGTCGTGATATTCGCGCCAAGGCCGGCCTCTTTGAGAAGTGAAGAAATCACAACTTCCTTGGAACCGCCGGAGTTGGGCGAGTTGCCGGAACAACCGACAAGCAGAGCCAGCAACAGGAATAGCGTGATGTTACGAGCAATTTGCATTAGAATCGCAACCTCCCGCCGAAGCTGAATTCGGTTCCGGAAACATCAATGATCATGTCTTCGGGCGCATCTTTGTTAGCTTCGCCATTATTCATTACGAGTCTGCCAAAGAAAGAGTAGCGCTGGTCGGGGGCGGAATATTCGAGTCCGCCGCCGAATGAAACGACATCGGATTTGCCAAAGAAATTGGAAGAGCTGGTTGCGTAATCATTTGCCGACAACGTTCGATAGCCAGCCAGCAGTGAAGCAGTCACTTGCGGCGAGATACTATACGCGAGCGTGCCGCTGATGACGGATTTGTCGCTATTGGAGTTCTTGTCTTCGCTCTGCAAAGAGGAACCAAAGAGAACAGAGTTCTTATTGCGAATAATGTGCGCCAAAGTCAGCGCCACGCCCATCTTGCCGAATCGTTGGCGACCAGTGGCAACTGCGGAAATCACGCCGCCACTCTTGAAGACCTCGGTACCTTCTACCTTATCAGCCAGATAGTGGCGATAGGAAAGATCCAAGTCGAGTGCGCCATCGCCCTGCTGGGCGGTTGCAGAGCCCTGGAATGCGATTTCATCGCCGGGGTTGTATTTGTCGCCATCTTCAAAGTAGGTGAAAGAGCCATTGAGATTGTAGCTGACGGACGCGCCGTAGAGCAGCCAATCGTTGGCTTCGGAAGCAACGCCAATCTGTCCGATGAAGCCGAGTCCTTCGCTGACCTGCTTGACAGGTGTCGAGAGATAGTCATCGGAAATTAATTCTGCGAGGAGCACTTGAACTGTGTCAAGATTCGTCTGGCCGAGCGGCAAAACGATTCCGCCCGATACAAAGACGCGATCCTCCGCCAAGGAATGGAAAACACGAACCGATGTACCGGACATCGAAGTCAAAGTCGCGGTTAAATCGTAGGCGTCGAGATTCGAGCGACTGATGGCTGAATTGAGGTGAACTTCCCAGTTGTCTGCCACGGGAAGAAAGAAATTGAACGGGAACGCCGACTGGGTGAGGTTGAGTTCCTCGCCGCCGACGGTGAGCTTCCAGCTTTGATAGACAATGCGCGCCGACATTGCTTTAGTCTGTCCATAGACGATCTGAGCGTTGAGATGAGCGCTTGATGCAAAGATGATTAATAATGAGACGATCGTCGCAAGTCGATAGCGAAGTTTCAGTCAGTCCTCCCTCTTACCACTACAGTGCCACGGCTGACGCGCGGAGCCACGTAGGGGTTCTCCTGTTCCGGCGCTGTGCCGTGATTCGATTCCTGCAATCGTTCGATGATGACGCTGCGGTCGACATCAGGCTTGCCCTGATCGACAACGTCGGTCGTCGCCAGAGCGGCGACTTCACCAATAGGTTTCAATTGGCCGTTGTAATCGGACAGTCCGCCGAATTCCTGAATGGCATTCTTTGCCAGACCGAAATTGGCGTCCTCATCAATTGCGGCTTTGAATTCAGCCTCGGCAAGTGCAAACATGCCTTGATCGACATATTCAAGACCACGCGAATAAGCAACCAAGGCAAGCATCGACTCGGTTGCCGGCTTGCTGATGGCATTGCGGATTTGCGGGGTGATTTCATAGCCAAGCTTGGAAATGATATCGAAGCTCAACTCCTTTTGCATCTTGAAGAATTCATTGACCTTGCCTTCACGACGATCGGGATAGCTGGCAAGACCGGGTCCGACATCAATGATACCGGCATCAAGTTCGATGGTGTTGTCGGGTTTGGAATTGAGTTGGCCGGTAACGATTTTTGCCGCGCCAACGAGGCGACCGATGCGAGGCGAAGTGAATTTGTCGGAGAATTCCGACTGGCTAAGATTGAGTTCTTCTTGCAATGCCGAAAGCTCAAGGCGCTCGACCAATGTCAGGTTCGGCACATTGGCAAGGTCGGCATAGATCAGTTCGGCGACACCCCGGCCCAGAGGGCGGTATTGCTCCGGCAATGCAGACGCATCGAAGCGAACAATGGCGGCGGTGTTGCCGGGAATTTCGGCGACGTCGACATTCTGCTCGTTGGTAATTGCCGTGGTGACGACCTTCTTAAGTTTGTCGTCTTCCAACCAACGCAGTCGTTTTTTGGCTTCGGACTGTAATCGCGGTTCGCCGTTCAATGCCAGATACTTGCGATAGTTTTCGCGGGCTTGATCAAAGTTGCTCCGGCGTTCGGCAATCATCCCGCGGTAGAAAACCGAGGGGGCGTCATTGGGCTCAATTTGTAATGCTCTGTCGAACGATTGGGATGCTGCATCAAGGCTGTCGAGTTGGTAGTAGGCAACGCCGAGTCCGCGCCATAGTTCTGCCTTGTCGGGCGCCTTCTGCAGACGCTCCTGATACAGTGCGACGGCACGTTCATAGTCGCCTTTACCGAGAACACGACTGCCGGTACCCGAGGTGCTGGCAGTGCTTGCGCAACCGCCGATCACACCGGCAATCACTAATACTGTCAGAGTTGTGAGAAGTCCGTTTCTCATTGGTTGTTGGATTTTATCTCCAGTTCTACTCTTTGTTTACGTTCCGAGGCCAGCACGAAATTTGGTGAAATTTGCAGGGCCTCTGCATAGGACTTATTGGCTGACTCAAGGTCACCCTTCTCTTCGAAAGCAATACCGCGCGACTGCGCGAGAACGGCAGCGAGACTGACATCGGGAACCTTGGCTCCGGCTTTCTTGATGGCATCAGCCTGGACATTGAAATAAGTCAGAATTGAGTCGCTGACCATGCCGATCAACTGACCGATCTTGCCTTCTTTGCCTTCGAGGCTGAAGCTTTTCTTGGGCAAGCTGGTTTCGGTGTCGATAATGCGCGCCATGATGCGAACTTTGTTGTCTTCCATTTTCATGAAGGTACCGAAGACGAAGTTCTGCACACCGACAACTTTGCCGACCTGCAGGCGCGAATTTTGATCCGCGAGATCGCTTTGCGACATCTTGAGTTCATCCGTGATGAAGTTAATCTTTTCGCGCGAAGGGACGTAGACAACGCCTGACTGTGTCAGCGTGCTGTTCATCATCGCGGCCACGCCGATACCAGCGGAGGCGTATTTTTCGGCATCG
>CAUJJY010000264.1 GCA_963205155.1 Candidatus Zixiibacteriota bacterium
AACAGCTTGATTCGCCATTCGCACCTAGCCGGTCTGCTTTAGGTTGATCGACCGGTTTGTTTTTTGACTGTAAGAATGTCGTCCCTTTCGAACAGGACGCTCACAATATACCGAGCAGCGGAGGAACTAATGACCAAATCAAGGCAAGAAGCAGAATATTCTCAACCAGTATACAAACGCGGCAAATATCTCGTCTCCACGCTGGCGACCGTAGCTGTATTGGTTATTGCCGCCGTTATCATCTGGCAGATGCACAACAATGCCGTTACCAAGATCCATTCCGCGCTCCAACAACAGGAACGTGAAGGAGTCAGCGAAAGTCAGCGACAGGATTTTGCGGAAACGACAAGTACCGATCCGGTTGGTTTCGATCTGGCCAACTACATGCACGCCAAATACCCCACGATCGTCTTGTTGACCTACTTTGTATTGGCGTCGTTGGCGCTGGCCGTGGTCGTCCGTTTCGCACTGTTTGTGCTGTTTTCGGCGAAGCGGGATCAATATTACCCCAACAATGTCGAGCTAGATCACTTCTTGAGTCAGAAGTTCGCCACGTGGGATGAATTCTGCCGCTACACGCAAACCCGTGACCACCGCAAGTCGCGGTTTTGGCGCGTCCTCAAAGACTCGGTAATGGTAACCGATGCCTCCGGACGAGTTGATCATCTCTACCTACACCTGCGCAATCGCATCGATCGCATAACCGAAAATTTGGATGAGATGAGCCTTTACGATAGCATAGCCACGGCTTCACCAGCAGCCGGATTTTTTGGAACGCTGACCGGTTTCCTCTATATTTTCAGCCAAGGGCAGAGTGCTGCCAATCTCTCGCAGTCATTGGAATTCGCTGTGGGTCTCAAGGTTGCCATCATCACCAGTCTTTGGGGGCTTCTCAACTTGGGTATGGCAATTGGTGCCACCTATTTCTCGCGGCGAATAATTGACCAGATTCATGACCAGATGGTGGTCCGCGCCGTCGCCGTGTGCGAAGTCGTTGAGACTCTTCGCATCACTGATAGACAGACGGATACTGAATCTGAAGTTGAAGTCATTCCCAACAAGGAGCAGATCCGTGTCCGGTCGTAAAGCAAAGCGTTACATGGCACCATTCGTGGTCAGCGCTTCGGACCTTGCCTTCATTATGCTTTTCTTCTTCATAATCGTAGGCAACGGCTCGACTCAAGTTGAACGAATTGAGATGCCATACAAGTCGACGAGCCAGGTCGGCGAGCAGGCTGCTGCGCCATTTCGCATTGAGATTTATGATCAGGATTTCCAGATCGATTCAAGTCGAATGGTCTTAATCCATACTGCAGCAGAGCCACCGGAAACATCGTTCGTTTCCGTTGCCAACACGGTCCTGACGAGTCCGGACGCCCACCTGTTCGTGCGCGACCGAATCTCGGAGTTCATGGCTTCGCGGGGTGTAGTTGCCGACTCGGTGCGGTTTGATGTCTACAGCTCCGCACACTCTTACTATGGACTCGTCGCAATGGCGATGGCCGCATGCTATAAGCTTGACTATCCCTGCAATCTCGTCTATCGGGCCGAGATTGAGTAACGTCATGGCGTTTTTGAGGTAACTAGATGCAAGCATATTTTGATCGCGATGATGCTGATTTAGAATACGGAACTATTGTAGGAAAAGAAGCGTCTAACACCGACGCACCGGGGGGAATCCTGGACGCCGTTCTCAATCGACGTAATGCGGTTTATGCGTTTGTGACGACCGTTGGGCTAACAGTGATGGCGTTGTTTGTGGTCGGCTACTTTGGTTCCGTTCCCTGGAGTGCACAAGCGATCGCCCAGACGCCGGAAATCAACACGAGATTTATCATCGAATTGCCAAAACCGCAGCCACAAAAACCAAAGCCGATCGTGAAGCCGATTATTAAACCGGCCGAAACCAGGCCGGTGGAACGCCTTCGGAGTATTCCCGATAAATCGACACAGGTGTTGCGGCCAAAAATGCAGCTTAGCGGCCGTACAACCTCCCGTGACGCGCAGCGTGTGTCTCAACAAGAGGCGGCAGCGGAGCGTTCTTTGCCCGCGACAATTGCACCTGTAGTTGCTGAAGTCGACGAGTTCGCGCAACGGGATTATGTACAGGAACAGTCGGATCGCAGTACGACGACCTCATTGCGAACGGACCGAGTGAGAGAACCTGTCGGCGAGGCTACCACCAGAAATAACCGCGCGGTCGCCGATGCCGGAGTCTCGCGCATCCAACTCGATCCCTATCACTACCAAATGGTCAACATTTGTCTGCGCCAATGTGTCAGAAGCATGTTCATGCACACCGGGATGGATGAAATGGAACAAGCCTATTCCAAGGAATGGCTCAAGGTGACACGGGCTGCTGATAACTATTTTGAATTCAGATTTGGCGGCCGCTGGGTACGCCTGCATGTGAACGTAAATTCCTTAGGTGACATCTCGAACATCGACTTCGTCCGGATGCCGGGAGATTGGGGCGACGCAGAGTCGCTTCTGGAAGAAGCGACCCGCAAGCTCTGTCACTTGCTTCGTTACGATGACTGTTTCGCGAAATTGTAGATTCCAAATATGAGGTCAAAGATATGATGAAAATGAACGTCACAACAAAATCACTGATCACGGCAATGCTGGTCCTAGCGCTGTCCGCGATTGGTAGTTCGGCCACACCGGCACAATCCAAGGGGTATCTGGACTATCTCGATTCCTACTACCAGACCGGCAGTCCCGCCGATTTGGAGCAGGCACGCAACGCCATCAAGATTGAATTGGACGCATCCGATGCCCTGCGTTTTCAAGGTTACTACTATAATGCGGAGATTCATTTCCTGATGACGCTGGAAGAGCTGAAGGGCGACATGCACAACGTCGAACTGCAGGAGAAGCTGCGCGCCTTGATGCTTCAGCTTTACAACCGGTACCTGGATGCCTATTACAAATTCGAGCCCACGCAGCTACAAACATCAAGCGTGCCCGGGAATACGGCATTCTTGGTCAAAGACGTGCTGATGGCGGCGATTTATTGCCCCAACGCGAACTCATTTGCACCATTGGTAAAAAATGTCCTTCGACGCGCGACCCGCGACAGCCTTTACGATGTTCAAAGCAGTTACGTCGCCAGCGTCAACGAAATGCTTCAGCAGGAATACCCGAACCTGTTCGGTGTCGCGAATTTCGCGAAGGCCGTGTGGGTCAATGATCAATTCATTGCCATGAAGCAAGAGGGCGCCGCCAAGGATTCACTGCGCCGGATGGTAAATTACTTCGCGGCAATTGCGGGTGACACACTTAGATCACCCTATGGTCTATCGATATCTTACTTCTTGCTCGCCGAGACGTTTGCAAACCACGAGAATGACATGGCATGGAGTTATTTCCGCAAGTGCCTTGAACTACTCAATGCCGGAAGTTTTCCGACCGAAGGTTTCTATGCGCGCAATTATAATCGTGAAATCTACATCGCTACATGCGTGACATTTCTGCCGACTTATGCCGAGCACTTGTTCCAGGCCGGGCGCTATCCCGAGATTCTGAGCAATGCCAAGCAACTCATCGGTATGGGCGTGCTGGATCGCGGTCAGATGGAGGCTGTCTCGAAAGAGGCCGTGTTCTGGGGTGAAAAATCAATTCGCGCTCTTCAGGACAGCGAGCGCTATGCGAGCGCCGATGAGCTATTTCAGCAGTTGAAGAGCTTCTATGAGATGCTCGACACCAAAACTCAATTAGGTAACTCGGAATAGTAAGGAGAATAACAGTGAAGTCACTAATACCATACTGCAAGACCACCGTGATGGTCATCTGCCTGTTGTCGCTCTTTGCGGTCCCAGGCTTCGGAAATAATCAGGAGATTACCGACTTAAACGAAGACATGCAGGAATTTCTGGAAGTCTCCAAAGTCATGACTACCGACACTGATCGCTTGTTCGTGTCCGACATGGCTGTGCAGAACATGTACCGCCAGTGGGCAATCTGGTTCTATTCGGGAAACAAGGGCGAATTGTACGATCAAATGCTCGGATCATCCTACGCCCGCTTCGTAATTCTTCACTATAATCTCAACAGTCCTTCGTGGGCCTGGTGGGGCATGACGGAACTGGAAACACTGCTGCCATCGTATCGCGCTTATATTGACAGCTCCACTGACCTTTCGTACCGGGATCAGCTGAACTTCATCAGAAAAGACTGGATGTACAAATTTGCGACCTGCAATGCGTTCAATGAACTGATTCCCGAGAAGAAGCTACTCGACAATCCGGTCGAACTCAAGCTGCGTCAGGGCATGCTCAATGACGAAGACAAGTATGTCATTCGCACCGCCGAGCGGTATCTGAATCGCCGTCTCAAAGAGAAGCGAGAGTTCTTCTACTTCTATGTTCCGCCCGGAGAGTATCAAATTTTCGATCGTAAGAATTACATCTACACTAAAGAATTCTCGGCCGGACTTGACTCGTCGCAGTACCTTTACCTGACGACTAATTACAGCTTCAATTTCGTTCCGGTAGCGACGATCTACTCGGAATCAGGCGTTACTTACGACACGCTGTCGCCGTCTGACTTTGAGCTGGTGCGTCTGGATGAAGGACGCATTTTCGACTTCAAGAACGTCGAATTTGGCCGTTATTATTTTAGCGTCAAGCCGCCATACAAAATCGTTGACCGTTATGCGAACAAGCTGATCATCCCCAAGGAAGAGTTCGGCAGTAATTACCTTGAGCGCGACAGCGAGTTATTCAACAAGACAGCCTATGACCAGATCATACTCGAAAGCCAAAAGGACTTCGTGTACACATTGATCGAACGGCGCGAGCAGTCGCCAGTAGTCGAGAGTAAGGACAAGAAGAAATAGTCGAAAGACTCTTCTGTCCTTTCGAGCTGGTTAGCTGAATGAAACAAGACTAACAGCGTTGAAGGGCAGATACAAGGTCTCGGAGAGTGCAAAACTCGAGTCTCTTGTATTTGCCCTTATTTTTTTTGTCAAAGAGCCGGGCAAAACTGCGCAAAGCCTTTTGGGAAGAAAGTATCTGAACGATCGAATGTTTTCTCTCTGGCTCCGAACATCACAACACTCCCTTCTTCTCCAACCAATCGTCATTGAAGATCGTGCTTAGATAGCGCGACGCTCCGTCCGGAAAAATCGTGACAATTCGAGCTCGATGATTGAGCTTCCGTGCAAGGTTCAATACTGCCCAAATTGCGGCACCACT
>CAUJJY010000265.1 GCA_963205155.1 Candidatus Zixiibacteriota bacterium
CACAGCTGGTTGTAATCGATCTCTGGGTGGGACATGACATAGTATTTGTTGCGGTCACCCTCGGGAGTTCCTTGCCCGCCTGTCCCGAATGGCCTATCATGATAAAGTAAGCGCGGCCCCCAATCGTAGTCCGGTTCGCCAAGGGAGAACCACCAGTTGAATCCCAGATTGGCTTCATCGGGAACATCAATGAATGTCGCCGAAAACACCGATCGTGCCGAGTACTGATGCCAAACTAATTCATGGCTCGGATCGCCATCATCATCTGCAGCATACCCCACCAGGAGACTGTCATTGCCGTCTGATGTCACGACCCAACGGCTCCCCGCAAAGTCGTCGATAAATCCGTATCGAGTAGCCGGATGCCAAATGTCGGTATCCAGATACACCGCAACATACACGTCATTGAGATAGTTGGTACCAATGTTGGTTACTGTATATCGAAGCAAAACAAAATCATCATCCGGTGGTCCGCCGAACGAATACGAATGCTGCCGAATTCTCAACCCAAGCGGAATATGCCCTCGATTCTCCAATGGATCGGATCCGGTAAACGCGGGATTAGATAATGTATCATAGTAAACCGAAATGTATTCCTCATCCGCAATAGCTACCGCCGAGTAGCTCGAGTCGCCCGGAATATTGCTTTGCCTTATGATCGCTCCGCTTCGCCAGTCGTCGGGATACATCTCATTTGTCCTTTGCCAGCCATCGGCGCCGGCCGACACAAGCGTGTCATTCCCCACGATCGCGCCAACCCACAACGCACCCTGATAACAGTGCAGAACTCCCGAACCCTTTGGATACTCGCAACCCGGATGAAATGACCCGGGATCATCCGGAAAGATGTCCTGAAATGCGCCGAACATCCCATAGTTGGTGATAGTAAGTACGACTTTGCTGCTGGTATGGTCGCGCGCCTAAACCTAAGGCACGTCTAAGGCTTCTGATATTGTGTTCGCCCTGGAACGGCCAACCGGTGTTGCTGAATGTGCGGGCGATGCGGTGAACAACGTAATTGTCGCAACAGCGAAATAGCAGAGCATTCTCAAAGAGTACATTTTCCCCTCCCAAAGAAACCGGCCGACTAATCTGGATTGAAATTGCTATGATGTCAAACTTTAGACGAGGAAATACTCAAGATGTTCAGTCAGAAAATCCGCATTCCGTAGGGGCGCAGCATGTCGACGATCCCGCCTTTGCGGGGCTGCGCCCGATCGCGCCAAAGGCGCGATAGCCCGTAAGTCAGGAGCCCCTGCGCTCCTGCCGAAGGCGCAACTACCCCTGCGTCGCCCCATTCAACATTAACGGCGTCTGATAAATCCGGTACGTCTTGTACGCCTTGCCACCCAACGCTTCCGCCGCCTGTACCATCACGTGATTGTCTTCCAAAATCCACGACATCTCACCTGTCTGGTACCCATTCTTCATCGCGTTGTGCCACAAGTCATAGAAGAACACACTGTCGATTCCCCGCTTTTGATACTTCTTGACGACACCCGCCGTCAACACTCGCGCCTCTTTGATCTTCTTGCGGACCTTCATGTCCCACAAAAGTCGAAATATTCCGAACGGCAATAACCGCCCGTTGAGTTTCTTCAGCACCACATTAATATCCGGCAGCGCCAGCGCAAATCCCGCCGGCTCGCCGTCAACATCAGCGAACAGCGCCAGATCAGGATCGAGAATCATCTTCATATCCTTGGCGATATGAATGAATTCATCCTCCGACAACGGCACAAATCCCCAATTATGCTCCCACGCATCATTGTAAACCTTGATCGCGCGGCGTATCTCGTTGTTAAAATCGCGCATGTTGATCTTGCGAATCGTCGCCCCCGACCGCTCGCGGATGCGCGTCATCAACTTCTGAATCCGCTCGTTGTCGACATCATAGTGATCGATTCGAAACGCCAGCAGATCCTTGATCTTCTTCAGCCCGAACTTCTCCAGATGTGCCGCATAGTAGGGCGGATTGTAGGTCATCATTACCATCGGTGATGAATCATAGGCATTGAGCAGAAGACCCACCTCGTGATTGGTCGAGAAATTGCACGGTCCCCGCATGATCTCCATCCCCGCCTTCTTAAGATAGATCATCGCCACCTTCAGCAGGCGATGTGACACCTCATAGTCGTCGATGCACTCGAAAAATCCGAAAAATCCCACCTTCTCCTGATGAAACTCATTATGCGAGCGATTGATGCAGGTCGCTATGCGTCCCACAGTTTTGCCGCCCCGATACGCGACAAAGAGCCGCGTCTCCGCAAAACGATAGAACGGGTTCTTTCTCTTATTGAAGAAGTCCTTGCGGTCAATGATCAAAGGCGGCACCCAATAGGGATTGCCTTCATAAACTTTCCACGGGAATTTTATGAACTTCATCAACTCGGAAGGTGTGCTTACCTCCCTTACGTCGATCTCATCGGCTTTCGTCACACTGTCACCTGTTTAGGGGTCACACCATCGCCGATATCATGCCCATTTTTTTGCCGATACTCTCAAACGTCGAAAGCACACGGTCCAGTTGCGCGTCTGTATGATTAGCTGTGTAACTTGTCCGTATCATTGATTGTCCCGGAGCCACTGCCGGCGGAATTACCGCATTCGCAAAAATTCCCGCCTCGGTCAAAGTCTTCCAGAACGTGAAGCACTCCATCATGTCGCCGATATGAACCGGCACAATCGGAGTCTGCGTGGTGCCGATGTTGAAGCCTAAGTCCTTCAGTCCGGTATGCATCTTCCGTGTAATCTGCCACAAACGCTCACGGCGTTCCGGCTCGTCCTTCATTACCTGAAGCGCCGCTCTCACCGCCGCCGCCGATGCCGGCGGAATCGAAGCCGAGAATATCATCGTCCGCGACAGGTGCTTGACATACTCCATCACCTGCGCGTCGCCAACGACAAATCCGCCGATCGAGGCAAATGACTTGGAGAACGTCCCCATTGTAATATCAGTCTCTTTAGTCAATCCAAAATGCTCGGCGGTACCCGCGCCGGTTGCTCCCAACACACCGACCGAATGCGCATCATCAATCATCAGCCGCGCATTGTACTTCTTCGCCAATTCATACATTCTCGGAAGTTTGACTATGTCGCCTTCCATCGAGAATACGCCGTCTGTCACAATCGCCTTCGGCGCATCAAGACTTATCCCCTGAAGCACCCGCTCCAGGTCGTCCATGTCATTATGATCATACTTGAGAATCTTACCGAATGACAATCGCGCACCGTCAACGATACACGCATGGTTCGAACGATCCATCAAAAGATAGTCGCCCTTGCCGATCAGGCACGAGATGGTTCCGAGATTGGTCTGGAACCCGGTCGAATAGACCAGGCAGGCGTCCTTCTTCATGAACTCCGCCAGCTCGTTTTCCAATTGGACATGCAGATCCAGAGTCCCGTTCAGGAAACGCGAGCCTGTACAGCCGGAGCCGTACTTTCTCGTGGCGGCAATCGCCGCTTCAATGACTTTGGGATGAGTGGTCAGGCCGAGGTAGTTGTTCGAGCCGATCATCAGCATCTTCTGGCCGCCGATCATCACCTCGGTATCCGAAGCCGTCGTAATTTCGCGGAAATACGGGTATACACCCATCGCCTTTACTTCAGCGGAACGGGTGAATTTCCTGCACTTTTCAAAGATATCCATAAAGGGCTTGCTTTCAACCTAATGCCTGATAGATTGGCAGAGTGCCGGTACTAACAAGTGGAAAATCATAAGGAATGACTACATTAAAGTCAAGCCAATTTCTCCCGGTTTTCAGTTCCCGGCCCAAAGCCTTGATCACTGGCGGCAACGGATTCGTCGGCAGTCACCTCGCCGAACGCCTCTCCGAGTTAGGCTTTGATCTCTTCCTCCTGCTTCGGCAAACTTCCAAGACGGACAACATCGCCGACCTCAAATACACTCCCGTATTCGGCGATCTCCGCGACACCGATTTCCTCAAAGAGACTGTCTCCCAGGTCGATTACATCTTTCACAGCGCCGGTCTCGTCAAAGCCCCATCGTCACAGGTCTTCCATGAAGTCAACGCCGTCGCCACCGAAAGACTGGTCGCACTCGCAGCAGAGCACGGCAAGAATCTCAAGCGCTTTGTCTATATAAGCACCCAGGCCGCCGCCGGACCGTGCAATGACAAGACCCCCAAATCCGAGTCCGACGCTCCCACCCCGGTCTCCGACTATGGCCGCAGCAAACTCGCAGGGGAACAAGCCGTCCTGGCTATGAAGGACCGCATACCGGTAACCATCGTCCGCCCACCGGCCGTCTTTGGACCCCGCGACACGGAAGTCCTCACCTTCTTCCAGATGGCCAAGGCTGGCCTTTTGCTCAAATTTGGTGGCAAAGAAAGCTACGTCAGTATCGTCTATGTCAAAGACCTCGTCGAAGGCATCATTCGTGCCGCCGTATCCGACAAAGCAATCGGCGAAGTCTTCTTCATCAATACTCTTGATGAACTCTCACAATGGCAAGCCCAGTACATGATGGCTGATGTCATGAAGGTCGATATCCGCCCGCTTCGTATTCCGCTCTGGCTCTTGCGCATTATCGCGCCGATCGCCGAGAAGATTGACCGCAGTCAGGGCAACTCTCCCACAATCTGCGCCGACAAGGTTAACGAACTATCCAGCCAATTCTGGCTGTCGTCTTCACAAAAAGCCCGCGATCTTCTCGATTACACACCGCTCTCTCCCATCGAAGATTCTCTCCGCGAGACATACCAATGGTATCAGGAGAAGCGATGGCTATAACACGAATCGCAGGTCATATTCGTAACGGAAGCGCATGAACGCCCAAAAACTCATCCTCGCCGTCGCCGTTGCCGGAATAGCACTGCTGATACTGGAATACCTCCGTCGCATCATATCTGGAATCCTAATCCGCAGGTTTGAACTCGGAGAAACAGTCGAGATTCAGTTCCTCTCATCATTCCTAGTAAATTTCGTCCTCTGCGTGATGCTGCCTGCCGTCGTCTATGCAGCGCTGTATCCGATCCTCCCCTTCACCAGCTTTCGCTCCGGATTCTTCATTGCCCTGTTCGTCTTCGGCGTTGGTCAACTGCCGCTAACCATTAGGACTTACAACCAGTTCCGGCTATCCTCCGCGCTTACAGCTTTCGAGCTGTTCTGGAATCTTCTCACATTGCTTGTCACGCTCGGCGCGATTACGTATCTTTATCATTATTAGGAGGACCGGCAATGATAGATCCCAACGTCCGCAACGACTTCTACGGTCTCGACCATAAGACCTTCTTCAATAACGCATCCTATGCGCCCGTCCTGAAAGTTGTCAAGCAGGCAATCGACAATTACCTCGGCCAGGTCATGAACCTCAACGTCGGCGATGTCGAAGCTAAAACCCACTTGGCCAACATCCGCCGCGATGCCGCCGCCTTGATCGGCGGCCATCACGACGAAATTGAATTTGCCATCAATACCTCTTGGGGTCTTAATCTTGCCGCGCTCGGCCTCGACTGGCAGGCTGGCGATGAAGTCCTGATGCCGGACAACGAATTTCCTTCAGTGCCGTATCCTTTCAAAGCTCTCGAACAACGCGGTGTCGTCATCAAATACATCCCGACTCCCGATCGCAATTTCTCCTTCGATGAGATGACCAAACTGGTCACCAAACGGACCAAGGTCCTGTCGATCAGCTATGTCCAATATTTCAACGGCTTTCGAAATGATCTCAAGCGCATCGGCGAGTTCTGCAAAGAACGCGACATCTACTTCATCGTCGATGCCATCCAGGGTCTGGGTGTTTGCCCGCTCAACGTGAAAGAATGCCACATCGATCTGCTCTCCTGCGGTGCGCAGAAGTGGCTGCTTTCACCGCTCGGCTCCGGGTTCTTCTATGTGTCCAAGACCGCCAAACGCCAGCTCAAGTCTCATACCACCGGCTGGATGGGCGTTGACTGGAATCTGAACTATTCCGACCTTATGCACTTCGATCGTGAAGCTTTCGCCGATTGCCGCCGCTTCAATCTCGGCACCTATCCCTATATCCAACTCTGGGGCATGGCGGCGGCGCTTGACTACATTCTCAAGCTGGGTGTAGAAAACATCTTCGATCATAACATGGCGCTCGTCGACCAACTCATCCGATTCGTGCGTCACGATGACTTCTATCGCATCAACGGCACACTCGAACCGGCGCATCTTTCGCAAATTGTCAATGTCAGTTCACCGGCTAACGAACAACTGCAGAAGCACCTGCTGAAAAATGATTTCTTCCTCGTCTATCGCGAGGGTGGCGTGCGCGTGGCTGTGAATTTCTACAACACGCCGGCCGAAATCGACCGGTTGATTGACGTACTGCAACAATTCAAGAAACAGGAACTAGCGGTCAAGGCGTAAACGCGTTAAGACCGTTCCGATAACAACTTCAAACGCAGACTGATTATATGATACTCGAAGTAATGATTGAAATCCCCAAGGGCAGCCGGAACAAGTACGAGTACGACAAAGATCGCAAGATCATCAAGTTTGACCGCATGCTCTTTTCCGCCATGCACTATCCCAGCGACTACGGCTTCATTCCCGAAACCCTCGCCGAAGACGCCGATCCGCTCGATGCCCTTGTCTTAGTCTGGGAACCGACTTTCCCCGGCTGCATGATCGCCGCCAAACCGGTCGGCTGTTTCAAGATGTTCGACGAAAAAGGCCCCGACGAAAAGATCCTCTGCGTACCAATCGCTGACCCGCTTTGGAATCACATCGAAACTCTCAAGGATGTCCCGCCGCACCTGCTCAAGGAAATTGAGCACTTCTTCAGCGTCTACAAAGACCTCGAAGAGAAAAAAGTCGGCATCGAAGGCTGGGAAGACCGCGAAACTGCCTTGCAGGTCATCAAGGAATCGCAGGAGCGCTACAAAGCCCGACGCCGCCACGGCTCCGACCTCGGCGGCTCCTTCTACGAATAACCCGCGCAATCCGTCATCCCCGCATTTGCGTTCGTAGGGGTGCAGCATGTCGAAGATCCCACCTTTGCGCGACGGAGATCCGCATTCGTAGGGGCGCAGTACACTGCGCCCAGTCGCGCCAAGGGCGCGGTAGTTCGCACGTTGCCTTTGCATCTCGCTCGGAGCGTGAGAAAACCGACATTCCCTCCCCCAAATTCTACCTGTCCGGCGTTATCAGGACTTCGTTATCTACATTATCGCATTGACAGATTCCTCAATTCTCCTCATCTTAGCTCAATAGACAAATTGTCACGCGGGAGTGGTTCCCCATACTGCTCAAAGATCGAGTTTATGAAAAATTACTCCAGAGCAACCGTATGTTAAGCAGACTCCTCGCAAATTGCGCCCTCGTTGTGGCGTTCGCAATTGCCATGGCACCAGACGTTAGTGGAAATGATCCCGACTATTACCTCCCAGACTCCGCGTATTTCGGCGTTCCGAGCTTTCGGGATGTGTGCGATTCTGAAGTTACAGTAGTACTGCCTGTCTATATCTGGTCCGACTATTACTCAGATATGAATGTGTTTCAATTTGTTTGGCAAGGGAACAGCAATTGCGACACAGTAATGATTTTCGTCACCGGAAGTGCAGACACAACAGCGTCCGGAGTGCAAATTGACCGTCTAGGGAATCGCATTTGGGGGGGCAGTTTGTCCGAGCCCATGTTCCTCTGTCCTACGCAAGGTACACAGTTGTTTCTCCAACTGATATTCTCGGTACCACATGGAGATTCGCTCGCGATTGAAGTAGTTCCTAATAAGTTCTACTTTTCAACCCCATTTGAATTGTGGTATCCAATGTATATGAATTTGAATACCATTGTTCACGTTCCGGAAACTTTCGTGTTATCTCCCGGCGACGCCGACTGTTCTGGCGCCGCGACGATTTCCGATGTAGTGTTTCTGATAAATTATATTTTTTCCGGTGGCTCACCACCACATGATTTGAATGCCGCGGATGCCGATGGCAGTTGCTCTGTCACAATTTCCGACGCCGTCCATCTTATCAGCTACATCTTTGCCGGAGGCGGCCCGCCAATCCCCGGATGCGTGCGCTAAGCAGTTCGTAGCTAAGTAGGTCAGGAGCCCCGCGCTTCTGACAACTTCTCTCTAACAGTCTTCCCCGCCGAAAGCGCCTGCCGAAGGTGCCCGGGTTCGTAGGGGCGCAGCATGCTGCGCCCTGTCGCGCCGGAGGCGCGATAGTCCGTTGTCCCAAACCCTTTGCTCCCCCCCTTCAAGTTCTCCTCCCATTTGTCGATAATCAAACTATGATCACAACCGAACTCAAACTCGGATAAACCATGCATCCCGAATCCTTACTCGTCGGCCTGATCCTTGGCATCATTCTCACCATCGCCATCTACGCCGCCCGCGGCCGCCGACCCGTTAATCTCAACAAACCGACACGCGTTCCCATTGGCCGTTATCTCGGCGGCTTTCCGCTCGCAACCTCGCCCGAGGATTCCGTCGACTGCCTCATCGACACGTCTGCCTTTGTCTTTGTTTCACGATTCAACAAAGAATTCGGTCGCATCCCCCGCACTGCCGTTGTCGACATCTTCTGCGAAGAGAAACCACAGCTCCTCCCGCGCCTGACCGCGACGAAGAACATCACCTTCCCGAATCTCGGCGTCGCCAAGAACCGCTCCCTTAGTGGTTACTGTCTGGTCATCGATTGGCAAATCGGCGATGTTCGCAACAATGCCGTGTTCGAATTCCGTGGTATCACCGCTCGCGTCACTGCACACAGCGTCGAGACGATTCTCAAAAGCAACTGCAAGGCCAGCGTCCCGCCTTTGCGTTTCGATGAAAGAAATTGCCCCTTCTGCCGTGAGGTCATCAAGAAAGAAGCCCTCCTCTGCAAGCACTGCCGCAGCCGCGTCACCGATCCCAAGCCCGCCCGGTTTACTTTGCCGGTTTGACCCTATTTCGATTTTAGATTAACTGTCGCCACCCCTGCGAGCACCAGCGCCGCTCCGATGTAATCCTGTATCGTCAATAACTCGTCGAGTACGAAATATCCGAGGCACATCGCCACCAACGGCGTTATCAAAGCCACCATCGACATCGTCAGGATGGGCAGTCGCTTAAGCAGCCAATAGTAACTCGTAAACGAAACCACCGAGCCAAAGGTCGCCAGAAAGATCATCGCACCGATCGAAGCCGTCGTTACCTTAAACATTGTGATATCTTCCACCAGCGCCGCCGTGATCGTCAGCAAAATCGCCCCCAGCATCATCTGCAGCGTCACCATCGGAAACACATCCTCATCCTTGAGATATGCCTTGATGGAAACCGTCCCCACAGCCGCCGCCAGCGGTGATAACAACATCATCACCATTCC
>CAUJJY010000266.1 GCA_963205155.1 Candidatus Zixiibacteriota bacterium
TCGCAATGCATTTCGGCCCCTGACCGTTAAGGAAATGTCGGACGCGTTCGCTGATGCACGTGAAGACTCTGAAATCGGCGTGGTCATCTTGACGGGAAAAGGAAAAGATGCCTTCTGTTCCGGCGGTGACCAAAAGATTCGCGGCGACTCCGGCTACAAAGATGACAGTGGCGTCCATCGACTCAATGTTCTCGACTTGCAGCGTCAAATTCGGACACTGCCCAAGCCCGTTATTGCCATGGTCGCCGGATATGCGATCGGCGGCGGGCACGTCCTGCATGTGATGTGCGACTTGACGATTGCCGCTGACAATGCCCGCTTTGGACAGACCGGACCACGGGTCGGCTCATTCGATGGCGGCTATGGAGCGAGTTATCTTTCCCGGCTGGTTGGTCAGAAAAAAGCCCGCGAGATCTGGTTCCTCTGCAGGCAGTACGATGCTCAACAAGCGCTGGAAATGGGGCTGGTCAATTGCGTCGTTCCCTATGACCAACTAGAGCAGGAGACCGTGACTTGGTGCCGCGAAATTCTCGGCAACAGCCCGATGGCCTTGAGGTGCCTGAAAGCTGCTTTAAACGCCGACTGCGACGGCCAGGCTGGCCTGCAGGAATTGGCCGGCAATGCGACGATGCTCTATTATATGTCCCCGGAAGCACAGGAAGGGCGCGACGCGTTCGTTCAAAAGCGCAAACCTGATTTCTCGAAATTTAAGCGTAATCCGTAATCTCTTCCATGAACAGCGAAACGACCCGTTATACGCGCCGACAGATTTGGGTTCTGGCGGCGCGGCCAAAGACGCTGTGGGCGGCCGTAGCTCCGGTTGTCATTGGCGCCGCGGTCGCAATCGATGATGGTTTCGTGCATGTCGCATCCTTAGTCGCAGCGTTACTGGGAGCCATCTTCATTCAGATCGGCACCAACTTCGCAAATGACCTGTTTGACTTCAAGAAGTCAGTAGACACGGCTGACCGCCTGGGACCACTGCGCGTCACGCACGCCGGATTGGTTACTCCCGTCCAAATGCGTAACGCAACGATCATTGCATTCAGTATCGCATTTGCTATCGGCGTCTATCTGGTCTTTCGTGGCGGATTGCCCATCGTAGCCATCGGTCTGCTTTCCATCTTGTTTGGCGTCCTCTATACCGGTGGTCCCTATCCACTCGGATACAACGGACTCGGTGATATTTTCGTGCTGATTTTTTTTGGACCGGTGGCTGTCGGCGGGACCTACTATGTCATGGCACAGACGATCACCACAGAGGCAATCCTCTGCGGTATCTCGCCGGGACTTCTTTCAACAGCCATCCTTGTCGTCAACAATATCCGCGACATCAAAACTGACTCCGTAACCGGCAAGAAAACTCTGGCAGTTCGCTTCGGTCGGCGGGTATCAGAGATTCAATACCTCGTTATGGTAGCGATGGCTTTGTTATATCCGGTGTTTGCCTTTGCGGTTACTCGGACGCATGGTTATGCGATGATAGCGGCAGCGGCATTTATTCCCGCAATCCCGGTAATTCGACTTGTTCTCCATGAAGAGGGCAGGATTCTGAACTCAGCACTCGCCGGAACCGGACGCGTGCTCGCGATTTATTCTGCTTTGTTTGCCGTCGGCTGGTTGATATGAAGCTCGCACGAATAGCACTTCACCGCTATGACATCCCGTTTGTCCGCCCGTTTGTGACCTCGACATTCACTCTGCAAAACCGCACCGGTCTAATCCTTACAGGCGAAGCAACAAATGGAGCGGTTGGTTTGGGCGAGATTGCCCCTCTTCCCGGATTCAGCCGTGAGACAATAGGCGAGTGCGTTGCTTCTGCCAAGGAAATGGTCTCGATGATTCGCGGTGAGGCAGTTCCTGATTCCCGAGAGAAACTGCGGTTCTGGAGCGAGAAGCACTTTAACGCACCACCCAGCGTGGTATTTGGCTTCGAAGCGATGTTCGCAGACCTTGCAGCTCAAACTGCCGGTATCACGATGGCGCACTGGTATCGCAGCGGCGCGGCTACGCAAGTGAAGATAAATGCTGTAATCGCTGGAGCAATCAACCAGTCGGAGATAGACTCCAAGTACCGACAAGGATACCGTACATTCAAGCTTAAGGTTGGTTCGTTACCAGTGAAGGATGAAGTCGAACGGATCGCAGTGTTGAGGAGAATCGCTGGTCCTGATGCCAAAATCCGTCTGGATGCAAACCGCGCCTATCAATTGACTGATGCACTGAATTTGATTCAGGCGATTGAACCGTATAAGATCGAGTACATCGAAGAGCCACTCCGCAATGCCGATTTGGAGACACTTGCTCAACTGCGTCAGCAGTCATCAACCCCCATCGCCATAGATGAGACCTTAATTGAAATCTATGATTGCAGGACAGACCCATCAGCCTTGCCCTTTCACGATGTAGCAGAATTAAACACCTTCGATGTGGCTATCGTTAAGCCCTCCTTAATGGGATGCATTGTCGGTACGATCGAATTCTGTGAACGCTTAATCCAATCGGGAAAACGAATTGTTGTAACTTCCGCGCTGGATACAGGCATTGGCG
>CAUJJY010000267.1 GCA_963205155.1 Candidatus Zixiibacteriota bacterium
GATTGAGGTGCTTAGAAATCTTATAGACCAAGGTTTTGGGAATGTCTTCAAGGACGGCAAAGCCGCCGACCATATCGCCATAGAGAGTCGTGTAGCCGACGGCGGCCTCGGATTTGTTGCTGGTGTTGAGTACGAGTGCACCGAACTTGTTGGAGTAGGCCATTAACAGGTTGCCACGAATGCGCGCTTGCAAATTTTCTCCAGGCAAGCCGGTGGTGCAATCGCCGAAGACGGGGTTCATGAGCTCGGCGTAGTCCTCAAAGAGGTCGATGATCGGGAGGTCGCTCATTTTTACTCCGAGGAGTCGAGCCTGTTTCAGGGCGGCGTGATGGGAAAGTTCGGAAGTAAACCGCGACGGCATAAAGATCAGGTGGACATTGTCCTTGCCGAGGGCTTCCACAGCGACGGCGGCGGTTAAGGCGGAATCGATGCCGCCGGACATTCCGATAACGGCATGACGGAAGCCGTTCTTGAGAACATAATCGCGGGTGGCAAGGACGAGGCCCTGAAAGACCTCTTCTTCAGGCGTCAGAAGCTTAGCCACTTTGTTGGGAGACTTGCGAATCGGCGATTTCCTCGCGGTATCGGACAGCTCCGAATAGATGATTGGAAACTGGCGATCGGGATTGATTCCGGCTCTTTTGATCAGTTCGAATGCGAGATTGTTGACGGTACGCGCTTCCGGAATATCGACGATCAGAAGCTCTTCCCTGAACTGGTCGGCGCGGGCGATGACCTTGCCTTTGGGATCGATTGCCAAGGAGGCGCCATCGAAGATGAGTTCATCCTGGCCACCGACCATATTAACGTAGAAGACATGGCTATTATTGCGAAGGGCGCGGTCGCGCAGCATTTCGATGCGTTCGTGAGCTTTGTGTATATGGTATGGCGAAGCCGATATGTTTAGTATCACGCGAGCGCCAAAGGCGGCTTGCTGTTCGGTGATGCCGGGACAGAGCCAGATGTCTTCGCAGATGTTGATACCGATCAGTGTATTGCGCAGGCGCAGCAGCGGCATTTCGGTACCGGGCTGAAAGTAGCGTTTTTCGTCGAAAACACCGTAGTTAGGGAGCGCTACCTTGTTATAGGTCATCATTAGACGATGATTCTGGATTACGGCTGCGGCATTGTGGACTTCATGACCGCGTGATCCGGCGAAGCCGCAGATGACTGCGATATTGCCGACGCGGGCAATCAGCTTCTTGAGATAGGATTTGTTGGCTTCGACGAAACTGCGGTTAAGTAACAGATCCTCGGGGGGATAGCCGCAAAGGGTCAATTCGGGAAACATGATCAAATCACAGCCCTTAACAAGGGCGGATTCGACGCCGGCGGTAATTTTGTCGAGATTATCGGCGAAGGCGCCGACGGTTGGATTAAGTTGTCCCAAGGCGATGCGCAAAGTGATGTCTCCTCATTAATTGCCCTGCAATTAATACGTGGGGAAAAAAGATGCAACAGGTTCTTGAGGGAGCCGATGGAATGGAAAAAGCGGTCAAATCGTAGACGAAGGGAAATATATTCGTCAATAGGGGTAAATTTACTAAAAAATCCATTTACTTTTGCCACAAACTTTATTTCTTTTCGTATGTATGAGTAAATATAGACCGCTTTTGGTTTTGTTGACACGGCGGTCGAAGATCATCTTTGAACAGAAATTTCAGGACACAACAGGAATACGCGCACTGCAAAGAGCTTGGCGCGAAGAGGAGTAAAAGAAGCAATGAAGATTTCACGGAAAGCCGACTACGCGCTTAGAGCGGTGTTGCATATTGCGCGTCAGCCCAACGAAAAACGCAACTCGATCAATGTCATCGCTGAAACCGAGAGCATACCTCGCGACTTTCTGGCGAAGATCCTTAAGGAACTTACGCGTGCGCAGATCCTGAAGTCTTATCAGGGCGTACATGGCGGATATCAATTGGCGAAGACGCCAACGCAGGTGAGCGTGCTTGATGTCATCGAAGCGATGGATGGACCGCTGGGATTGAACCTGTGTGTTCGGGGCGATCGCGGTTGTGATTGTGACAAGGCGGACCATTGCAGCATGTACCCGTTCTGGTCGAAGTTGCAGGTGCAGTTCCGTTCGCAGCTCAAAGGCGAGACGCTGGCGAAGCTTAAGGGCGGAGCCAAGAAGAAATAGCTGACTTTTTGAAGTGAGCTTGAAAGGGCATGCGCGAGTGTGCCCTTTTTCATTGGTGTTTTGGCCGGTTAAATAATCGGCTTGACGAAACGGTCTAAGTGTATATTTTAGGGGGCTGAAGCAAGCTTGCCGGCGAAAGTCGCCGGATGAAGGTTGATAGTATTGGGGCAGTAGCTCAGTTGGGAGAGCGGTACGTTCGCAACGTACAGGTCAGCGGTTCGATCCCGCTCTGCTCCATATTAATAAAGAAGACGGCAGGTCCGGAAGGGTCTGCCGTTTTTGTGTTTTAGTGATGCGGGGGCGAAGATGTCAGGAGCACAGGGCTCCTGACCTACATAACTGGAATCTAACAAGGTGCGGTGCCGCCGGAATAGATATAGTTTATCATCTTGACGACGTCGGACACGGTGATCTCGCCGGTGCAGTCAACGTCTCCGGCCTGGAACGGGCTCGGGGCTTCGCCGTCAAGGAAGATATACCTGATTAAGAATACACAGTCGGAGATGTTGGCTTTGCCATCGCCGTTGGCGTCGCCTTTAACCCAGTTCGGCGCGACAATATCAAAGCAGACAGCCGGCAACAAGGGGTCGCAACCCGGGCATTCGTGGAATAGCGGTCGAAAAGTCGCTGTGCCGTCGTTAAATTCAAGTCTACTGACCGGTGGGATGAAAATGTCGTCCACGCAGAATGGGCCGTCGCCTACTATAAGGTTGGTGGCGTCGAGTTTGAGCGAGAGAACGCGGGTCAGTTGAATGTGTTCCGGCAAAGCGTATTCAGCGGACGAAGCTACCCCCCCGATATTCGATACTGTCGGCATTTGTGAGATGTCAGCTTGCCATCCCACAGGCATGTCCCACACTCCAATGGAGGCGATGTCATCAATTGAAACATATGGTGAAGCTGATGGAATTGTGCCGTTGGGCGTTTTCCAAACGAGATCGCCAACGTCACAAGTGTACAGGAATGGCAGGCTCACCATATAGAGCGGTGTCGTGTTTTCGATCCAAATCTCGACATCATTTAGGTAGCCAGCGTAGACGACGTTGTGGGGATAGTTGACATGGATGCGGACCTCATAGCCCGCAGTCAATGACGTAGTAATGAGCAAAAGCAGGATGAAGGTCGTCACGAGTGTTTTTCGAATCGTGGACATGACAGACTCCTATGTCTGATTTACTTCAGCAATACCATCTTTCTGGTTTCGGTGTATTTCCCTGCCGTGGCACGGTAAAAATAGACCCCGCTGGGATAAGTGCGAGCATCCCAATCGATGCTGACAATGCCGATGTTTGTACCTTGGAACGACTCGATGATCTGGCCGGCGACGTTGACGATATCGAGCGACCACTCGGAAAGAGTCGGAAGTTCGATATTGATGCGAGTGACCGGGTTGAAGGGATTCGGGAAGTTCTGCGCCAGGTGGAATTCTGACGGAAGGACGCTGCGCGAAAGTAACGGGTTCATCATGTTGCCATTGTAGTCAGAAATCTGGATTGCATCGAGTTTGGCGTTGTGGACATGGATGATCTGATTCTCTCCGGAAGCGATACTGGCGGACATATTGGCCAATCCGGGCCAGAGCAGGACATGCAGTTTTCCTTCGCGCTCGGTGTAGTTGAGCAATAGATCGGTATAGTTATCGATTACGATTTCGCCGTCGACATCGAAAGTCATGTAAACGGCAGCGACGGGGTCGGGGCTGTCGATCGAGATGATGCCGCCGAGGGCGTCGACTTGAGCGGTGGTTTCGAACGGATGCAGTTTAGGGTACGGCAAGGCATCACCGACAATGACCCGCAAGAGATAGGCGAGGTCGGCCGGAGTCAGCGTGAAACCATCGTAGTTGGCGTCGGATTCGGCGATCTGCGCCGCCATATTTATTGTGAAGACACCAAGGCCGCCGGTGAAGTATTCGGCCAAGAGCGATGCATCGCCAATGTCGTAAGCAATGCCGTTGAGGTTGACGTCACCGTAAAACACAAATCCGTCACAACCGAGATCGACACCACCGTGGCGGAAATAGATGTCGCGCATGGTCGTTCCGGAGGCAAAGTTGTCGCAATCGGCGCAAGCGCCACCGAAGGAAACATCGGGACTGCAAATGGTGTCGGTGATGTCGTAATTGGGATCGTTAAAGGGGTCGGTGTTCTCAAAATCAAACACTCGATTGGAAATCCAGAGCGTATCGCCGGTGATATTCGTAGCCGAATTGTCGCCACAGTCGAGCCAGGCAAATCGAATCGGGAAATAGAAACACTCGAAGTATGGATCAATGGCGATATAGAACTGCAATTTGGCAATTTCGGCTCCGGTGGCGAGTTGATTGCAGGAGGGCGAACCGGCGACATTGTTGACGTCGGCAATAGCGGTGATGCGAACGAGTGCACCGCGGCAATTTGCACCGCAGTCATATACGGACGGAATGTATTCGTAGGTGAAGTATTCCCATCCACAGGCATTGAGGCCATCGCCGGGGCGAGCCGAGATGAGACTTAAGGGGTACGAATCGAAGGCAATGAGGAGTTCGAATCCACCGAGTTGGGCGGAACCGGTTTGGCGGAAGATGCTGACCTCATCGACGGTGCCCATAAGGCTGATGTGAGTCTTCTCGATTGTGAAGACCTGCGGAACATGGTCGAGAACCTGGATGCTAAACAGAGCAGTGTCTGCACCACCACAAGGATCGGTGATTATGGCAGCAAAGGACTTGGTGAGTCCGGCCTCGGTGGAATCGGTGAGCCATTTGAACAGGCCAGTGCCGGTGATTGACGGTGGATTGGCGACCGGGTCAAGAGCGGTGATTGTCCAGAGCGCCGGATCGCAAGGGTCGGCATCGATGGAATTGAAGTCGTAGCTTGCCTCGGTGCCGCCAGGGCAAAGCAGGCCGGACGGCTGTATCTGTGAGGTAGCGGTGGGTCTGTTGTTGGTCCAAGTAATTTCGAAGGTGTGATCAGCGACCGAGCCGCACGAATTTGTCGCAGTGACTGTAACCGTGGTTGTACCACAGGTGAAAATCGTCGGCACTGAAAGCTGGCCGGTGGTTGGATTGATCGTGCCGATTGATGTTGAAAAAGTCACCGGGTCGGCTGATGGTGTGTTGCCGCCTTCGGTGGCGTAAAAGTCGAAAGTAAATGGTGAGCAGTGGTTTTTTTTAACTGATAGAGCCGGAGCCGACGTGAAAATCGGTGGATTACAGTCAGCTACAGCTATCGACGGTGCAAATGCAATGACAGTTAACCCAATGAAGAGAAAAGTGCGTGAGAGGATCTTGTGAGGAAGTAGCATGGGCGTCCTCCATGTGGGGGGCAATTCTCGTATGAAATCAATATCGATAAAAATGGCGAAAGCGCAAGGTGAAATTAGGTCTGGCGATGAACTCCCTTCCTTCTTCTTTTGAAGGAGATTGAGGAAAGCGCCAGAACTCGTCATTGCACTAACGCCGAGAGTTGTCGCACTTGTATATAGAATGGGCGCAGCATGCTGCGCCCCTACGGAAATAAAAAGACGAATGCCCGTGCGATTACTTGAGCAGGAGCATTTTTCTTGTTTCGCTCCAAGAACCGGCGCGGGCCTTGTAAAAGTAGACGCCGCTGGGCTGGTCGAGAGCATTCCATTCGATATCGGTGTGACCTTGATTGTGACCGGTGTAGCTTTTCACCAACTGGCCGGAGACATTAAAGATGTCGAGTGTCCAATCGGAAGCTACCGGCAGATCGAGACCAATCTTGGTGACTGGATTGAAGGGATTCGGCGTATTCTGCGACAGCCTGAATTCGGTCGGCAACACACTCTTGCCGATCGTTGGTGTGAGCATATTTCCGTTATAGTCAGAGACGCTGACGCTTAACAATTCGACATCACCAGCGATTGAGAAGAGATCATTGTGTCCAGCGGATAGCCGCTTCGACAGATCGTCGAGGCCGGAATAGACGAGGACACTTAAGACTCCGTTGAATTCGGCAGAGATAACCGTCATGTCGGAGCCGTTGACTATCGCGTAGTCTCCTGTGACATTGAATGTGAGATGAAGAGCACCGATTTCAACAGAAGATTCCGTCGACAGTGAGCCGTTGTTGAAAGAAACTGACGCACTATTGGCGAACGGCGAGAGTTTCGGGAATGGGAGCGCATCACCGACGACAACCCGGAGCAGATAGACCAAGTCGCCGACCGTGAGTGTGGTGCCATCCTGATTGGCATCGGAGGCGGCGATTTGAGCCTCGCGAATCTGCGGATTGGGATTAAGGGCTGCCAAGCCGCGCAGGAAGTAGTTGGTATAGAGCACGGCGTCGGCGATTTCGTAGCCAATGCCATTGAGATTGAGATCGCCGGGTGCGTCGATGGAGTCGGCACAGACGATATCGATGCCGCCGTTCCAGAAGAGCACGAAGCGCTGGGGTGAGTATTTGTCCGAGACGTCGCAGTCACTGCAGGCACCGCCGTAGCTGATGGCGAAGTAGCAACTGGTGTCGGTAATTTCAAATGCGGGATCGATCAGCGGATCGGTGTTTTCGAATTCGAAGACCTTCGCAGAAATCAAGAGTGTATCGCCGCCAATATTGGAAATTCCGTTGTCGCCGCAGTCAATCCAAGCGAAGCGAATCGGAACATACTGGCATTCATAAAGGCGGTCATTGGTCACATAGAACTTGAGGCTGACGAGTTCACCGCCGTTAGGGACGGTGAAGCAATCAGGGTGACTGGCACCGTTGTTGGCGTCGGCGATCGCAACGACGCGCAACATGCCGCTCGGGCAGGAGCCGCCACAATTGCCCTGTGGACCATAGCGGAAGGTGAAGTACTCCCAACCGCAGCCGGAAGGACCAAGATCGGCGCCGAGTTGTGCGGAAGTAAACTGCAGGGCACTTGCATCGTAAGCGACAAGGAAATCGAAGCCGCCGATTTCGTGGGAACCGTTCACTTTGGTGATCGAGACGTATTCGTAGTTACCCTGCAGTGAATTGTGGGTCTTTTCAATTTGAACAACAAACGGCATGATGCCGATAAGTTCGACAGACAAATCGCAGGTATCAAGGCCGCAGTCGTTCTCGGCAATTACGCGGAAAGACTTCATTGTACCAGCTTCAGAACCAGCGATTGCAAAAGCGAAATTGCCGTCAGCGTCGATTGTTGGGGCATTGACCACCGGATCGAGCGCCTGTACTGACCAGTTGACCGGGTCGCCATCTACAGGAGAATAGTCGAAGTTCCAAGCTGCAGCTGAAAAAGGAGCGACTTTGATAGAGGCAGTCGGGCAGTTGGTGATCTGCGGCGGATCACAGGGCGGACGTTGGACGAGGTCGAAGCAGACTGCGGGAGCGTCGGGATTGATTAGTGACGCATTTTCTTGACCATTGAATGTAGGTGCAATTTGCACAAGGCCGGACTCTGTTAGCCAAGCACCAGCAGGCGGAAAAAAGATATTGTCGACACAGAATCCGTCAGCCATCTCCGTTGTGTTTGCCGAGATAAAAATTTTCATTGAGTAACAGAGCGTCGGCACGGAGTGAATAGGCAGGTTTGTTGGTCCATTTCCTTCGTCGCCACCTGAACCACCGATCAAAATCGAATCTGGCACCTTCAAGACATTAACATGGAGCCCGCCCGCCACCGTCAAGGTTCCTATCGCGTCTCCATGCTCCTGAACGTACAGAGGTTTGGGCGGTTCAGGTTTGTTGCCATAAGGCGTAACCAGATCGAATGAACCTCCAAGATTCCTGAATTCAAATCCGAGAGTCATAGAAGAAACCGGCCCAGAATTCGTGATATAGACTTCGAGAAT
>CAUJJY010000268.1 GCA_963205155.1 Candidatus Zixiibacteriota bacterium
TAATATCCCATACCGGTTGCAGCTGCCGGACAATCTGTTTCCCTTCCTTGGTCAGGCTTAACAACCGCCGTCGATCGTCATTCCGGTCGCGCGTTGAAGCCAATAGCCCATTGCGCTCCATCTGGCCGGCGATCTGGTTTACTGCCGGATGCGTAAACTGCAGCTGTTCGGCGATTTCGGTTACCGACAGCGGCGATTTCTGCGACAGCAAATACGCCACCGGAAACCAACGGGCTTCAAATTGCAGTTGATGTTCTTCATAAACTCGCGAGATATCCCGCGCCAGACGATCGCTCAACCGCTTGAGCCGGCTGGCGAAGGCTAACGCCCCCAATTCCTTGATTGTGTCTTTTCCTGGCCCTGTCATAGCACAATCCTTCCTGATATAACTGATTTACGTAAGTGCTTACCTAAAAGTTGTGTTAAGAACTGTTAAAAACCTCCCGGTGTTTGTGCGTATCTATCTCGCAGAGAAGATACTTCCGCTCGCAGCAGTTGGCGACAACAATCGTGGCGGGTTAAGTCGGAATTTTGACCAAAATCTCGGGCAGGTTCGCCGTTTAACTTCTGCAGCAACTCATTTAGGTCATATACTGCTTGACACTCTTCCACAGCACCAATATATTCAGTAGTTCAGGTGTAATGTGGGGGACAACAATTTTTCGTTTTGAGAGGAGGTTGAGCCAAGCTTGACAGGAGTAAAAGTCCGCGACGACGAGTCGTTTGAAAAGGCTTTAAGAAGATTCAACAAGCTGTGCGAACGTTCGGGCATTCTGTCGGATATCAAAAAGCATCAGCATTTTGAGAAGCCATCAGACAGACGCAAGCGTAAGATGAACGCTGCCAAACGCAAAACGCGCCGGTTCAATCGGGAAGACTAAAGATGTCGGTGTTAGACACCCTGAATAGTGATCTCAAGGATGCGATGAGGGCGGGCGACAAAGCCAAACTTGAAGTTATCCGAGGATTGAAATCAGACATCAAGTATAAAGAGATTGAGTTGAAACATCCTCCCACCGAGGAGGATGTCATTGCCGTTCTAACTTTAGCCGCTAAGAAGCGCCGCGATTCCATCGAGCAGTTTCGTGCCGGTGGAAGGGAAGATCTGGCCACCAAGGAAGAATCAGAGCTTGTGATAATCTCCCATTATCTACCCAAGCAATTATCTGATGATGAACTGGTCGGGATCGTCACGGCGGCAATCGAAGCCAGCGGAGCGAAAGCGCCGGCTGACCTCGGCAAAGTAATGAAGGAAGTCATGCCCAAAGTCAAAGGGCGTGCCGACGGCAATCGACTACGCGAGATCATCGCCGCTAAACTGGCGGGATAGAATTGTTGAAATTAGATTAGAGTGATGACCCGCCGGATGGCAACATCTGGCGGGTTTTTTATATAACCTCTCCGCAGGAAGAGAACATGCAATGGAACCGCTGATCACTTACGATGACTTTCGCAAAGTCGATATCCGCGTCGGCGAGATACTCGAGGTCCTGGACTTCGAACGGGCTCGCAATCCCTCCTACAAGGTGCGTGTGAATTTCGGCTCCGAAATCGGCGAAAAATGGTCAAGTGTTCAAGCAAAACTGGCTTATTCAAGAGAAGAACTACTGGGCAGGCAAGTGCTTGCGGTGGTGAACTTTCCTCCCAAAAACATCGCCGGATTCCAATCCGAGGTGTTGATCCTGGGAGTCGAGAAAGAAGACGGCAGCCTGTCCCTTTTAGAACCGAGCCGAAGACCGGCAGTTATCGGGTTTAGAGTCTATTAGCCGCGTGAATATCTCCTTGCATTTCCACGCTTCGGAAAGTATACTCACTGTTCTGTATTGGTTAACGGTGTAATATGTTTGATTCACTTTCGGAAAAATTAGAGAAGGCATTTAAGACCCTCCGGGGTCAAGGGAAGCTGACGGAAGACAACGTCCGCGAGTCGGTGAAAGATGTCCGGCGCGCGCTGCTCGATGCCGACGTCAACTTCAAGGTCGTCAAGCAGTTCATCGCCGGCGTCGAAGAAAAAGCCTACGGCCAGGAAACTCTCCGGTCGGTCGCTCCCAGCGAACAGATCGTCAAGATTATTCACGACGAGCTGGTCGATATCCTTGGCGGTCAAAATGCCCCGATCGAGTTCCGTGGCACGCCCGGTAAGTTGCTGCTCTGCGGCCTGCAAGGCTCCGGCAAAACGACCCTCGCCGGAAAAATTGCCCTTCACTACCAGAAGAAGGGCCAGCGTCCATTGATGGTCGCCGCCGACATCTACCGTCCGGCCGCCGTTAAGCAATTGCAAGTGCTCGGCAAACAGATTGATGTGCCGGTTTTCCATGTCGACAAGAAGCCGCCGCAAATCTGCGCGGAGGCCATTGAATACGCTCGCGCCAACAACCTGACGCTGATCATCTTCGATACCGCCGGGCGTCTCCACATCGACGAAGAGTTGATGCAGGAATTGAGCGATATCAAGAAGAAGGTCTCGCCGGACGAAATCCTGCTGGTCGCTGATTCAATGACCGGTCAGGACGCCGTCAACGTCGCAGCACAGTTCAACGAAACGCTTGATTTTACCGGCGTGGCATTGACCAAACTCGATGGCGATTCCCGCGGTGGTGCGGCGCTGTCGATCCGGCATATCACCGGCAAACCGATTAAGCTGGTCAGTGTCGGCGAAAAACTTAGCGATCTGGAATTATTCTATCCGGAACGCATGGCATCCCGCATTCTCGGCATGGGCGACATCGTCTCTTTGGTCGAGAAGGCACAAGAAACCATCGATGTCAAGGAAGCCGTCAAGCTTGAAAAGAAGCTTCGCAAAGAAGCCTTCACCTTCGACGACTTCTATCAGCAGCTCCAGCAGCTCAAGAAAATGGGCTCGCTGGAATCGATTTTGAAAATGATCCCCGGTGTCTCCAGCCAGTTGCGCAATGTCGATATCGACGAATCGCAGATGAAGCGGGTGGAGGCAATTATCCTGTCAATGACGATGGAAGAACGCAATCGCCCGCAGGTTCTCAACGGTTCTCGCCGGGCTCGTATCGCCGATGGCTCCGGAACCTCAATACAGGAAGTTAATCGCTTGATCAAGCAATTCCAGCAAATGCAGAAGATGATCAAGCAGATGCGCGGTGGAAAGCTAAAGCGGATGATTCCGGGTAACTTTTTCAATTAGGAATAGAACTAACTTATTCGTATCTTAATTATGGAGGATTGACTTGTCAGTCAAACTTAGACTTAGAAGAATGGGCGCCAAAAAACGTCCGATTTACAGAATCGTCGCTATCGACTCGCGCCGTGCGCGTCAGGGTCGTTTTGTCGACATGATGGGTAATTACAATCCGCTGGTCAAACCGGCGAAGATTACCATCAACGAGGAGAAAGTTCTCAAGTGGTTGGGTCAGGGAGCAGAGCCGTCTGATACGGTGCACACACTGTTCGCCCAGATCGGAATCAACGAGAAGTGGGAACTCCTCAAAGCCGGTAAAGACGCATCGGGTATCGAAATCAAGACGACCATCACCGAGCGTAAGAAAAGAACCAGAAAAGCCAAAGCAGCTTCGGCGGCTCCGACTGGGGAAGCGTCCGCCTAATCAGGCGCTTCTCGAAGTAAGCGATAACAATCGCTTCACTCCCCATTATCAGGATGCGCGGAGGACATTCCGCCGGAAGTTGCAGATCGATTTAGAATCCGAAGTCTGTAACTATAATGGAGAGTTAACGTGAAGGAGTTCGTTGAGACCATTGTTAAGGCCTTAGTGGATAATCCCGATGCGGTAGTGCTCAAGGAGATCGAAGGGGAACGTACCACGGTTTTCGAACTTCGCGTCGGCCAGGGCGACCTGGGCAAGGTAATTGGTAAGGCGGGGAACACCGCCAAAGCGATCCGCACAATTATGCTGGCAGTTTCTGCCAAACAGGGTAAACGTGCGGTATTGGAGATTCTCGAATAACGGATGAATTGATTGCGATCGGCAAAATAGTTCGTGCCCATGGAATCAAGGGCGAAGTGGCGGTTATGCCGCTTACCGATTTTGTCGACCGGTTTGAAGATCTCGAATCAGTGATCCTCGAAGGACGAGCGACAGCGCGTTTCAAAATCCGCGAAGTCCGCTTCCACAAACGACAACTGCTGATTCTGTTTGAAGGCATCGATACGCGCAATCTCGCTGAAGAACACATCGGCGACTTTGTCAGCGTCACCAAAGACGAAATGGTGGACCTGCCCGAACAAACCTTCTTCCAGTTCGATGTAATCGGCATG
>CAUJJY010000269.1 GCA_963205155.1 Candidatus Zixiibacteriota bacterium
GGAAGTAGCCGAAATCGTTGCGGTTGGCCGCGAGTACCGCAAGCTGGTGCAGACGATCACGGAGGCAGACCGGATCATTGTCGAGAATGCCGATGCGGAATTAGTCGAGCTGGCGCAAGCTGAAAAAGAAGAGGCAGAGGCGCATCACGATGAAATTGCCAAGCGGCTGAAGTTGCTATTATCACCGCGCGATCCGAACGACTCCAAAGATGTCATTTTGGAAATTCGTGCAGGTACAGGCGGAGACGAGGCGGCGCTGTTTGCGGCCGATCTCTACCGAATGTATTCGCGTTATGCGGACACCAAGGGACTTAAGATCGAGCTGCTAAGCTCGAATCCGACCGGTGGAGGCGGGTTCAAGGAAGTGATTTTGGCCGTTAGCGGCGAGGATGTTTATGCCAGACTCAAATTTGAGTCGGGAGTACACCGCGTACAGCGGGTGCCGGCGACGGAGGCCTCGGGGCGGATTCATACCTCGGCGGCATCGGTGGCGGTCTTGCCGGAAGCGGACGAGGTTGATATCGAAATCAATCCCAGCGAATTACGAATTGATGTTTTCCGATCATCGGGACCGGGCGGGCAATCAGTCAATACGACCGACTCGGCGGTGCGAATTACACATTTGCCGACAAACACCGTCGTGAGTTGCCAGGACGAGAAGTCGCAGTTGAAGAACAAGGTGAAGGCGCTAAAGGTGCTGCGTGCGAGATTGCTGGATCGGGCAATAGCCGAACAGCAGGAGAAGATCGCCTCGGCGAGAAAGACGATGGTTGGATCGGGAGACCGATCGGCCAAGATTCGCACCTACAATTTCCCGCAAAGCCGCGTGACGGATCACCGCATCAATTTGACATTGCACAAGCTTAACGATATTCTGGCCGGAGATTTAGACGACTTGATCGTCCCGCTGCAGGAGCAGGAGCAGGAGGAACGTCTCAAGAAAGCCGGTGAGTTGGCGGGGGTGAATTGAGCAGTGTTAAGACATTCCTCGCATTTATTCTAACGCTGCTTCTCTTTGCGGTAGCACCGCGCATGAACAAGGATACCTCGGACGCCGGCTATTTTGACAATTCAGCCGGCGGCTTCATTATAGATCATACTTCCATCGGCAAGTATTCGCGCAGCGGCGATCCGGAAATCGAAGCCTGGGTCGCATCCCCTGATGATTCAGTCAAGTTTACTCTGATGCTAAACTACCGCACCGGAGGGAGCGGCGCATTCTCCCAACTGGGATTGACGCGAAAAGCTGAAACGCTTGATCAATATTCCACGGAATTACCGCGACTCGGGCGGGGCGAATATTATGAATACTCTATTGAGTTGTCGACGGCCGACGACGGCGTGACGCTGCGACTGCCGGAAAGCGATGAATCATACGTCACTCTGCTATTCGAAGGCCGTCCCTCTTTGATGATCTGGGGTGCGCACGTCGGGGTGATGTTTATTGCGGCGATGTATGCGTTTCTGGCGCTGTTCAATGCATTCGGGCTGCGCAATTCAAATGAGAAGAATCTGAAGAAGCTGTCGCGGAAGGTGTTCATTACCGGCATTTTGATGTTGCTGGGGACTGTGCTCATCGGTTCATTCATATCTCACATCCGTTTCGGATATTACTGGGGCGGGTGGCCGTTTGGGGACAACCGCACACAAACATACATGGAGTTGCTAATCGTCTACTGGCTGGGATTGACGGTGCTGTTCAGGGGGACGATTTTCGGGTTTAAGCCGGAGAAAAACTTTGTTTCGGTTCCGGGAGCCATTAGCTTGACGCTGGTCGGGGTTTTGTTTATGATTGTCGTGTATTTGGCAGGAGGACATTTCGTCGATATTCCGATATGATCAAACTCGTCGAAGACATTGACGGTTGGCTGAATAAGCTGACCAAGGCAAAGTGTGAATACGCAGATCTGCGCGTACAACAGATCGAGATCGAACGCCTCTCCTCATCTTCCCGTAAAATTGAACCAGTAGAAAAATCAGTAACACTCGGCTTCGGCGTAAGGGTGCTTAAGGATGGTTCGTGGGGCTTTGCGGCATCATCGCAGTTCAATGAGAAAGAATATGAGCGAATCGTTAAGTTGGCGATCGCGATTGCGGATGCCTCGCGCAAGGTCAACAAGATTCCAATCGAATTGGGGCAATACCCAACGGCAAAGGGCAATTACGAGACGCCGTTTACCAAAGATCCATTTACCATGTCAATCGCGGAAAAGCTTGATTTGTTGGCGCACTGGGAAGACTTGATGCACGCGGATGCGGCGATAACGGCGACAATGGCGTTTCTCGACTTCCGCAGGGAGACCAAGATGTTTCGCTCGACGGCGGGAAGCGACATTAAGCAGGTGCTATTGCACACCGGCGCTGGAGTGACCTGCGGAATTGTTAAGGGACGCCGTGAACGTTACGAGCGGTCTTTCCCGACTTCATCGGGACAATTTGTCAGCGGCGGGTTTGAGCAAATCGCTTCGTTCAAGATCGATGAGAACATTCCCAAGGTTGCCGCACAGGCGGTCGAGATGCAGACAGCAGCCGAATGTCCGGAAAAGGTAGCGGATATTGTACTTTCGCCGGATCTGGCATCACTGCAGATACATGAATCGATAGGACATCCGCTGGAACTGGATCGAGTGTTCGGATCGGAACGGAATTTCTCGGGAACGAGTTTCGCAACGACGGACAAATTGAACAAGCTGAAGTATGCTTCAGAATTTGTGAATGTTTACAGTGATCCGACCTACCCGGGCGGCCTGGCGACATACAAGTATGACGACGACGGTGTTGAAGCCTCGCGGACGCCGCTGATCAAAGACGGAATTCTGGTGGGTTATCTCAGTTCTTTGGAAACGGCAAAACGAATCAACGCGAAATCATCGGCGGCAGCACGCGCCGAAGGCTGGGGCAATGTACCATTAGTGCGGATGACAAATTTGACTCTCGAACCGGGCGACAAGAAATTTGCGGATATGATCGCGGAGATTGAAGACGGTATCTATATCGAGGGTGTCGAGCAGTGGTCGATTGACGACAATCGCGACAATTTCACGCTCGGAGGAGAGGTCGGCTGGGAAATCAAGAACGGCAAGCTGGGGGCGATGGTCAAGGCGCCTTCATATTCGGGGAATACCGTGCAATTCTGGAATAGCTGCGATTCGACCGGACATAAGGACGAATGGGTTTTGTGGGGAACGCCGAATTGCGGCAAAGGCGAGCCGGGGCAAAATGGACGGACGGCGCAAGGCGCAGCCTATGTGCGGTTCCGACAGGTGAAGGTGGGTGGATGATCGACAAAGACCAAACCTTGAGCAGCTTGAAGGAGGCGCTGGAGGCATCGACAGCGGATCAGACGGAGCTGTGCTTGATCGGTGAGGATCTTAGTCTGACGAGATTTGCCGAATCGCAGATTCACCAGAATATGTATCGCGCCGACACGACAGTGTATGTCCGGGCGATTAAGAATAAGAAAATCGGGATAACTTCAACGGGCGACTTGAGTGCGCAAGCTTTAAAACAGGCTGTTGTAGATGCATGCACAATTGCCGAGTTAATGCCGGAAGACTCCGACTTTGATTCGCTGCCTTCACCGCAGACAGCGCCGACGATTACTGCGAATGATGCGGCAACGACCGAGAACACGCCACTGTTGAGGGCGGATGCAGTCGGTAAGGTTGTCGAGCTGTGCCGCAAGAGCGATCTTCAGACGGCCGGCGCGTATCGGGTAACGACTGACACCGTGGCGGTCGTGAATTCGCTCGGTGTGGAGCAATTCGGGACGAGTTCGCGTTCTGAATTGTCGCTGACCGCCAATGGCGAAAAGGGCAACGCGGGCTGGGCGATTGCCTATGCGCATGATGCCAAGACGATTTCTCCGGAGCAGATTGCGAAGCGCGCTATTGACAAGGCCGCACGGTCGCTTGATCCGATTTCGCTAGAGACGGGACCGTATACGGTGATCCTTGAGCCGGCGGCCGTCGGGCAGTTGTTGCTGTTTCTCGCGTTCATGGGATTCGGAGCGAAGACACTCTATCAGCAGCGTTCTTTCATGGCGGGGAAAATCGGAGAGAAGATTACCGGCGATAATATTACGATCATTGAAGATCCGTTGGCACCGGAGTTTGCCGGTTTGCCGTTCGACTACGAGGGTGTTCCGCGCAAGCAGGTGACACTGATTGAGAATGGTATCGCCAGGGGCGTGGTCTCGAATTCGTATTATGCAAGACTTCTACAGAGCGAATCAACGGGGCACGCGCTGCCGCCAAACAATACGTACGGTCCATATCCGAAGTACATGGCAGTTGGCGCTGGGAATTCGACGATTGAGGAGATGGTTGCGTCGACGGGCCGCGGGGTCTATATCACGCACTTCTGGTATGTCAATTTCCTCAACCCGATGAAGACACAAGTTACCGGCACGACGCGCGATGGGACTTTCTTGATTGAAAACGGCAAGATTGGTGCGGCGATCAAGAACATGCGTATCAACCAGTCAATTTTGGAAGCGTTTGCGAATGCCGAGATGATTTCCAAAACGCGCGAATTGTATCCGCAGTACTCGGTAGCGATGTTAGTACCGGCAATGAAGATCAATAACTTTGGTCTGGAAACCACGGAGGGATAGGGATGTATCGTCGCGAATTTATCCGCAACTCCAGTCTGGTTGTTGGAGCGGTCATTATCGGATTGCCAAAGTTTGCAGGTGCTTTCGATCAAGAGACGACCGGAGTGCGGGACACATCCCGCCCGCGACTAGTGGGTCACAAGCGACTTGGCTGTGCCCGCACGCTTGATGATCCGAAGATTGCACTACAATTTCCGTCTGACTTTCCAATTCAATTCGCCTAATCAACATTATGTCGCGAACGCTTAGTGAGTTGCTCGACGAGGGCGCAGAGCGTCTTCATTCCGCTGGAATTGAAAACTCGCGATTAGCGGCCGAACTTTTCCTGCGCGCCATTCTGAATCTTCGTCGAATCGACATCCACATCGAGCCAGATCGAACGGTAGAAGATGATGATTGTGCGGCACTTGCGGAAATGATTGAGCGCAAGCTACGGCATGAACCACTGCAGTATATCATCGGCGAGACCGAATGGTTTGGTCTGACGATCAGATGCGACGCACGGGCACTGATTCCCCGGCCGGAAACAGAGATTGTGGTTGAACGAGCGCTGGAATTGATAAAGTCGACACCGAATCCGCGTGTTGCCGATGTCGGGACGGGCACAGGCTGTATTGCGATTGCCATTGCGCAGAGTCGCAGGGATGCGGTGGTCTTCGCGACCGACCTCTCAAGCGGTGCGCTACAATTAGCGGAAGAGAATATCAGACTACATAACTTGAGTGAAAGAATTGAGCTTCGGCAGGGCGATCTATTGTCGCCCCTGATGATTGAGCCGGCTTTTGACTTGATTATTGCGAACCTGCCTTATGTCCGCGAGTCAGAATGGCCGGAGTTAATGAGCGAGGTGCGCGACCACGAGCCGCACGGGGCTTTGGTTGCCGGTGAAGATGGTCTCGAGGCAATCAGGCAGTTGATTGTTGAGGCGCCGGACTTGTTGAAGACGAGCGGGTATTTGGTTGTAGAGTATGGTATCGACCACGACGAGGCGATTCGTCGAATTGTCGATGAAGGGAAAGGACTCAAGGTTCGCGAGACAATCATCGACTATAACCAGCGTCCACGCGGAATGGCAATCGAGAAAGTTTAGCAGTCCAAAGTCGGGGCGAGATTAACGACTGTCAGTAGAATCGATAGATGAATCCGGTTCGGCGGTGAGTGGTGTGCCGTAGGGATATTGATTCATTTGCGTTTGGGGCGTTTTGTTGACACCGACGCCATGTTGATAGACAAGTTCGGCGCCTTCGTGACCGGCGATGACGGTAAACACAATGCCCAATAGACCAACCGCAATTGCCGAAGTGAGGTATTTGTCGGACTGCTTAAGGTGAGAGTACAACTTGATTCCCGCGAATGCCAGAGCAGTCGCCAGAACCAGATAGCCCATAGTTTCGTGGGACTCAAGGACAAACACGGCAGGTCCCTTGGTGACCAGCGTCTTGGCGAAGAGGCCTGTAACGACGGCCGCGAAAGCCGCAATCGCGGCAGCTACGCCGTTGACTAAAGAGGCGGTGCTGAACAGGCGCGATTTCAGGAAATAGGCGAGCAATTCGCAGATTACAGCAATTATGAATAGGGCAATTGGGAAGTGTACTATCAGCGGATGCGGATTAGGCAAGGACGAACTCCATTAAATAAAGCGCTTCAGGCGCAGGGCATTAGTTACCACAAAGACCGACGAAAGCGACATTGCACCGGCAGCGATGATCGGCGACAATTGGACACCGAATGCCGGATACAGCACGCCTGCTGCCACCGGAATCGTAATCACATTGTAGAAAAATGCCCAGAACAAATTCTGTTTGATATTACGGACAATCGCACGTGCCAGACGAATGCCCTGGGGGACTTTGCGCAAGTCTGATCCGGTAAGTGTTACAGTCGCGGACTCGACGGCGATATCGCTGCCACTGGATAGTGCGATTCCGACATCAGATGCAGCTAATGCCGGTGAATCGTTGATGCCATCGCCAACCATGCCGATGACCACGCCACCGGTTTTGGCTTCGTTGATGGCATTGAGTTTTTGCTGGGGCAGGAGTTCAGCTTTGACCTCGCTGATACCTATTTCGCGGGCGATGGCTTGTGCGGCGGCTTGATTGTCGCCAGTCAGCATGACGGATTCGATCCCGAGGGTAGATAAATCCCGGATCGCGTGAGCGGCGCCGAGTCTGACGGTATCGGACAAGGTCACGAATCCGGCTGGGGCACCGTCAATTGCCACGAACATCAGACTGCGGCCTTGAGCGAATTCGGGTTCAACCTTGGCCGCGAGCGCAGATAAATCGATTTTGCGGTATTGGAAGAACTTGGCTGTACCGAGCAGAACCTTCTTGTCTTCGACTGTGCCTTCGGCACCGGCACCGGCATAGGAAATGAAGTCTTGAACGTTGGCGAGGGCAACACCCTGCTCATGCGCATATTGGACGACCGCCTTCGCCAATGGATGTTCGGATTTCGATTCCACCGAAGCGACGAGACGAAGGAAATCTTCTTGATTGTGGTCGAGAGTCTGGATGTTTACAACCCGGAACGCTCCTTTGGTCAATGTGCCGGTCTTATCGAAGAAGATTGTGGAGACCTTGCCGATCTGCTCGAGTGAATCACCGCTGCGGAAGAGGATTCCCATTCCGGCGCCACGGCCGATGCCCACCATGATTGCTACCGGAGTAGCGAGGCCGAGAGCACAAGGGCAGGCGATGATGAGAACGGCGATGAAGGCTTTAAGAGCGAAGGTAAATTCAGCTCCGGAAATCAGCCAGATCGCCAGCGTCAAAA
>CAUJJY010000270.1 GCA_963205155.1 Candidatus Zixiibacteriota bacterium
GGCCAATGAGACTCTCCATCTCAAGAAACTTGTCGGTCAGCCGCTGCCGTTTCAATTCCATGCGCGAATTCAGGTCAGCAACACGCTCCTCAATGTCCTTTACCTGATTCTCCAGCGCCGTCGTCCGGCGCGCAATGGTTCCATCGACACTTTTGGATATTGAATCGGCAAAGTCTTGAGCTAATGAAGCAATTCCCCTGAATACTTTTATGGTCCCTTCGCTTTCTGCGCGAACGTCCGACTGCGATAACTCAATCAGTAATTTTAGCCCTGCGGTATTGCTGTTTCCCTCATTTCCAGTCAGGACCTGTCCGGATCCGGTCGCCTTTTCGCCATTAATAGTGCCGGCAACGTCGATTCCGGCAAACGCCTGCCCGATTGCCAGACCCAGTACTGCCGCCGCCGATGAGCCGGTCGAGGTCTGAAACTCAATCAGTGACTTCTTACCATAACTGCCCGAGGTCAGCGTCAGATAACCATCCGTGCCATTGTCAAAGGAGCTGACCTCAATGCCCATCTTACCGACCTTAGTGTCGGCATTGATCTTCTGTTGGATCTCCGTAGTCAATTCGTCCCAAGACGAGTAGGTCTTCTCGGTGAGGGTAATGGTATTTGACAGAACTCCATCTACCCTAAGCGCCAAAGTCTTGTTTGCGGATGTAATCACAATCGGAGTGCTCTCCGGATCAGCAATACTTGCTCCCCGCAGGTAACCCCGCGCTGCAGCCTGTGTGATGTTGACCGTATAGCCGTCCGCAGACGTCTTTGTCTTGTCGGTCATCGCGACAAATGAAACCTTGCCGTTACTGGAGTCGCCGGACGCCGCAAATAGCTTCTGCACATCTTCGATGTTGTTCTCGATTGCCGCAGTGAGTTTACCGCGATCAACCACTGACAGTTTTCCGGTTGTACCGATACGAATTCCCAACGATGCCAACATATTGAATTCGGAATCAAGCCCGGCAATTCGCGACGTGATCCGGCTCCGCATTGAATCCTGTAACATCATCAACGTTCTGTCACCGAAGAGAATCCCGGATTCCTCTTCCGAATCAGGATCGTACTTAAATTGCTCGTCGATCGAACCGAGTACGTCATTGAATTTGGTGATGAAGGTGTTGATGCTATCCTCGATACTTGAGGTGTCACGCTCAACTGTAATGTTAACCGCTGTATCTTCAGATATTTTTTTCAAGTTCAGGGTAATGCCACCAATCACATCCTTAATGATGTTGCTCTCGCTGTTGATCGTGATTGGCGAACCGCCGCCGTCGGTTGATCCCATTGTAATTTTGGAGTCTTGTGCTTTTTGCAGCAGCGGTGCAAAGGTCTGAACGCGGAACGTATCTCCGGCCACCAGTTGCCCAGCCGAGAAATTCAATTTCAGGCCGTCACTGCCCGCACCGTTGAGTTCCACTTCGGTATCAGCCGAACTTACTACGATTGCTCCGCTGTTGGTGCCGTCGCTCCAGTTGAGCGTAATGTCGCCCGAACCTACCGTCTGTGCACCGTTCCCACCCACTGTAAACGTGTAGACCTTGTTCTGGCTTCCGGTGTAGGCTGCAGTTGTGCCGAGTGTTGGATTAGACGAGGCCGTTGTCGAAAATGACTGCTTTTCAACCAAGTCAAATGACGACGAGCTGAAGTTCAGGGCTTTGGTGCCTGTCAAGTTTGCGCTAAACGCGATTTTGTTCTTTTCACCTGTTTTGTCGGCAGACAACATGAGTCGGTAGTTGTTTGAACTGCTGCCATCGTTTACGATGGTCGCAGTCACGCCGATCTTGGCATTGTTGATCGCACGTTTGATGCCGTCAAGGCTGGAATTAGCCGAATCAATTGTAATCGTCCTTGTCGATCCGTCACCAACCGCAATTGACAGTGTCCCAGTTCCAAGGCTCGCAGCTTCCTGCTCGCTGTAACCTTGCGACGCAATCTGATGGTTCTGTGCCAGCGCAGCCACTCGAAGCGAGTAGTTTCCAAGTGCCGCATCATCACCGGCAATCGCGGTCAAATACTCCTCACCGCTTACCGAGACTTTGGTCGCCGAGAATGTTGAAGCCCGCGCCAGAAGTCCGGCCTGCGTCTGAAAAGCCAACATCTTGGTGTTGATCGCCTGGTAGGTCGACATCTGATTGGTCTTGACGGTTTGGTCGTACTGCAGGAGTAGCACGTTCTGCTTTTCGAATGTCAGCAAGGCATCGATGATTGCAGCAGTGTCGAGATTGGAATTGATGCCTGAAATGGCTCCTGATAGTCCGGCCATACGAATCTCCTTCGAATTAATGGCGGTCGGACGGTATTTGCCGCCCGGCCGCTACTTGTCGTCACGCCTCTGCGTCGAAGATATCCCCGAGCAGGACGCTCATTCTGCGGCGAAGTGCGAGGATTGACTCCGGCGGAATCTGCCGAATGATCTTCTCGTTCGCCGTGTCTAAAACCTTGATGATCAAAGATCCGCACTCTTCATCGATCGAGAACTTCAACGAAATCTTACGCATTGAGTATTCCCGATTGATCTGCTGGACCATTTCTTCCAAATCGTCCCTTTGAATCTTTTGATCCGCCTCGAGCGCCGGCTGCTGAACTGGTTGAGCAGCTTGATCCGGCGTTGAAGGTTGAGTCATTTCCCGATCTTCCATGTTCGGTGGCGTAGTCTCCGGCAATGCTCTACTGGCTTGAGGATGGAGATCCTCCAGTCGAACATCAGTCAGTCCTGCGCTTGGATTCATAATTCACCTCACATGTCGACGGGTGTGAGATAGCGTTACCTCACACCCGCTTAGACTCTAAGAGACTATTGGAACAGCGACAGCACGACCTGCGGCAACTGGTTGCCTTGGGCGAGCATCGAAGTACCAGCCTGCATCAGGATCTGATACTTGACGAATTCGGACATCGTCGACGCCATATCGGTGTCGCGAATACCGGATTCGGAAGCCGTAAGGTTCTGAGCAGCAACGCGCAAGTTGCGCATGTTCGATTCCAGAGTGTTCTTCTGGAACGATCCGAGCGTGCCTCTGGCGTTGGAGACTTCATCGATGGCGGCGTCAATAACGGCCTGGGCATCTTGCGCGCCCTGGACGGTTTCGACGTTGATTCCGGCCAGGCTGCTAAAGCTATTGCCGGCCAGATTCTTGCCCAACGATGAGGTGGTCATGCTTCTCAAACCAATCGATGCCGTCTGACCGACGTTGGAGCCGATCTGGAAAACAAGCGACTGATCAGTATTGGTGATGCTTTCCGAGCCACCCGTTGAAGTCAGCGAGTATCTGATCTTCAGCGACTGGGAACGATCTGACGTGTAAACAGTAGCTTCCTTACCGGCAGTCACTGAAGTGGCCGGACCACCATCCAGACGAACGTCAAACTTGGCAGCCTTGACATCGAGCAACAGGTTGCCAACGTTGATACCGTTGGAAGCTTTGTCGAGTGTCAATGCAATGCTGCCGCGACCGGCTGCGCCGGTGGCTTTGTTATAGAGCGTCGTTTCGGAGGTCGAACCGTACTTCACCGACGAAACCGCGGTGGTGTAGCCGTCAAATGAAATCAAAGCATCCGTACCCGATACGGACAAAGTATCCGCAGTCAGGCCGAGAGCATTAAACAGTCTTTCGGATTCAGTACCGGTTGAATTGTGCTGAATCTTGTAGTCTGAACCTTCATCGTATGTGAAGAACTTCAACTGGTTCGTGCCTTCGACAGCAACATCGACATCATTGGTTGTCGAGGTGACGCCGGTGGCAGTCGAAACCGTACCAAATGCCGTCTGCAGAGCAGACTTCATAGCTGTCGCCAGCGTTGACATCGAAGTATATGTCGCGGCGCCGACAGTCACGGCGGAGGTGGTGTTGTTGTTCTTCGCAGTGGTCACGCTGAAATTCAGCACGTTTAAGCTAACGCCACGGCTGGAGCGGCTCGCACCCATGCTCATGTAGTTAGCAGTGGCAGTGGTGCTGGCCGAAGTCAGCTTCACGCTGTATTGGGCGCCCATGTTCACTGAACGGAACTGAATACCGTTACCCGTACCCGAAGTCGTGGTAGCAACAGTCAGTTTGCCGGCCAATGCGGCGTTATTAGCGATTGCAGTATTCCACTTGGTGATAACATTCGCGCGGGTGTCACCCGATGCGATGCTGATCTGCAGAGTCTGGTCGCCGCTAACGGCTTCATTGTTTTCCTGATAGTTCAGGACCACAGTGTAGGTACCAGCTTGGGATGCGGTCGCGGTCGCGAGCACGGAGGCCGCGCTCATGACGGTAGCGTTGGCAGCGGTCGCGCCGATGGTAAGGCCCTTACCAAAAGCGTCCGTGATAGCCATTGCATTCGAGACCTTCTCGGCGCCTTCAGAAGCCTGAAGAACGTCAAGATTGTGAATCTTCTCTTCAAGATTCGCCGGCGAGCCGGTGCTGGTGAGCGAAATACCCAGAGAAGTGGTATTGATGGTAGCCGTTGAATCAGCGGTCTTGGTGGCCGTGATTGAGTGGCTGCCCGAACCCAGGAAGCTCTTCAGGACCGTAAGTCCGGATGAGTTCGCGGTCGTGATGGTAGCAATGTTGTCCTTGCTGCCGTCGAGAAGCTTCTTGGTACCGAACTGCGTGTTGGCGGCAATACGGTCGATCGTGCGGATGGCGTTTTCAATTTCAGCCTGGTCAGCAGCGAGCTGGTTGGCATCATTGAAGCCTTCGTTCGCGGCGTGAATCGCGAGTTCTCTCATCGATACCAGCAGCGAGTTGATTTCGTTGAGCGATCCTTCTGCCGTCTGGATCATGTTGATTGATCCTTCGGAGTTCTGAATCGCGCGGTTCAATCCGGCAATTTGAGCACGGAACTGCTCGGAAATTACCAGACCGGCCGGATCATCGGATGCCTTGTTGATGCGGTAACCGGATGACAGCTTCTCCATAACTTGGCTGATGGAGCTTGTTGTCATCGCAAGGTTGCGCTGTGCATCGAGTGCAGCAATGTTGTGGTTAATGCGGAGTGCCATTACACTATCCTCCTTGAATGTCCCTGTCGGCCTATTCCTTTACCGACATTCTTTCATTCTGCTCGCATTGTTCAGCCACATCCCATGTCCGCTAAGGTCTGAGCAACTACGACCTTCTAACCGCTTGTCGCCCCCCGGCCAGTGGGGGTAAACGAAATAAAGGTGAGCCAGTCCTCCTTGTCTTCTTAACTGCAGGTTGACCCGCTTGCTTGGAAGCGTATTAATCAACTCTTCTAACATTATCGGTTTCAACCGATTAATGCTGAAGTGCCATTCGTTTCCTATTCGTTACTTTCTCTTTCGACCGTGTCGAGCGCTAACTTAACTACAATAATCGAGATTTTTACCCACATCTTTTGATTCGTTGCCTCAACACTTCATTGCGCCGTAACGACTTGCGAAGCCAAAAAATGGAACCTACGCCATTCGCCCAAAGATTTCGCAGATACCGCCCAGTTTAATGCGACTCTGCTCGCCGGCGTCCTGAAATCGAACACGCGAACCACAACTCTCTGATGCCAGTTACCTTTCGACTGCCAGTACAGCACGATCAGTGCCTTCGCCGACAATTGAACCACAAATCTCGCGCACAATACTGATCACGTATGCAATTTCGGAGTTCGTCAGTAACGGATGAAGAGGCAACGCGATCGACTGGTTCATCGCACAATATGCAAACGGCGCCGACCACTCCGAAATCCCATACTTCCTGCGAAAATAGTCCAGAGCGTGCACCGCGTGTGTGCCGGGTCGGCTGGCCACACCTGCTTTTTTTAGTTTGAGCATTATGCTATTTCTTGTTTCATGTGCCCACATCGCCGCACTGCGATCAATCCCGCAAGTTCCAACCAGGACAACGTACGATTGATAAGTGTGGCGGAATCCAATTGGCTCGCGTGGCAATGTGAGGAGATCCAGATTGGCGAGTCCTTGATTGTAGGCCTCGGCAATTTCCCTGCGGCGCTCAATGATCCTGTCGAGTTTGCGCAGTTGTGCCACCCCGACTGCAGCCTGAAGATCTGTAAGGCGATAGTTGTAGCCCAGCTTGTCAAAATCACCAAGGTCAAATGGTTGAGGTGAGGCCGTTGTGCCGCGAGCAGTCATTTTCACACCGTGGGATCGCAACGACCGCAACAGGATTTCATCCTCGCGTAAGTTACCAACGATCATTCCACCTTCGCCGGTCGTGATCGATTTGCGCGGGTGGAACGAAAAACAGCCCATTCGCCCGAATGTACCACTTGCGGTTCCATTAACTGTTGCACCCAGCGAACACGCTGCATCCTCAATGAGAGGAATATCATTTGACATCGCCAAATCGCGCAGCCTCCGGAGATCAGCTGCCAAACCAAAAAGGTTTACAGCCACAATCGCCTTGGTTCGCGGCGTGATAAGTTCTGCAGCCCTCACCGGGTCTATATTGAACGTTGCTGGATCAATGTCGCAGAAGACTGGTCGACCGCCGCACTCCTCTACGGCTGCGGCCGTAGCAATCCAGGTCAGCGCCGGAACTATTACCTCATCTCCCAGACCAATGCCAATTGCTTTCATCGCCAGATGTAGCGCAGTTGAGCATGAAGAGACTGCCACTGCCCATTCACTTCCAACCAACTCGGCAAATGCTCGCTCGAATTCCTCGACCTTCGGGCCTTGCATTACCCAGCCCGAATTCAGAACCTTCTGAATTTCTGCCAGTTCGTCTTCGTCAAACAGCGGCTTCGACAGTGCAATGTTCATAATGACTCGTTGTTGATAATTGTGTGACTAACTTAAGGTAATCCGCGAAGCTCTGAACCACGCCGGGGCCGACGTTGAAGACGGTCTTCATCGTTTCGATTTCCGGCACTCGAATTCTGCTGAAGTTGAAGACATGAACGCTGGATTGCAGGTTCTCGATCAAGTACCGGATTGTTGGTTCAAGCAAAGTGGCATCGAAAATATTGACAACCGTGACAAGCGTCCGGCGCATCAGCGCTTCAAATTCGTCCTGTGATTTGCAGACATGATTGCAGACTTCTATTTCTGCCTTGCCTTCACGGTAAACTGAATAGGAAAATTTGTTGAGCCATTCCGGCGCCCCCAGACTGGCGCAGTCCATTGCAACGAACTTCGATAAATTGTTAAAGGCTTTATTGGCAAACCAGGGCAATTCTCGATAAACATCTGGAATATTGGCATGCTCACGCGGACTAAAGGCTGCGGGATCGATCGTCTCAAATATCTTGTTCTCCAAATCGCGCGTGGCATTTTCCGGATAGCCGTATCGATGCGCCATCTTCA
>CAUJJY010000271.1 GCA_963205155.1 Candidatus Zixiibacteriota bacterium
GGCTTCAAATCGCTGGTGATCGGCTTCGACAGCCGCATCCGCGGACGCGACTTTGCCAAAATCATCGCCGAATTGTTCATCGACTACGGTCTCAAGGTCTATCTTTTCGACGACGTCGTCCCTTATCCCGAAGTCACCTTCGCGATTCCGACGATGCACGCCGACATGGGCATCCTGCTCTCTGCCAGCCACAACGACCGCCGCTACAACGGCTACAAACTGTCCTGCGGCAACGGCTCGCAGTTCTCGGTCGCCGAACGCCGAATGATCCTGAATGACTACATCGCCAAAACCGGCTTCGATGAAATCCACCGCGCCGATCTTGCCACCGCCAACAACGACCAGCTCGTCTTCCTCGGCGGCGCCAAACGTGTCAAGGACATCAATTACTACAGCTATGTCGGCGAACCGGTCAACATCCACAAACAGCACGAGAAGCAGATCGCCTCGTTCCTGCTCGACAAGAAGCTCCTCAAGAAGGAAGCCAAGCATCTCCACCTCGGCTACTGCGCCTACAACGGCGCCGGCCGCGATGCCGTCCCCCGTTTGATCAAGTCGCTCGACATCAAGAAGCTCGACTGCATCTCATCAATGCAGCCCGTCGACGGCATGTTCCCCGCCTTTGACGACCTCAAGAGCCCCAAAGGCAAGAAGGTCTACCAACAGCCCGATCCCGGCGACAAATTCGCCGCGCTTAAGGCGGTCTCCGAGTTTGTCAAGGAATACGGCAAGGATCAGTTCGGCAAGCTTGATGCCCTTATCGGTACCGATCCCGATGCCGACCGCGTCGGCGTTGTCGTTCCTGTCCCCAAGAGCCAGCGCCCGATCTACAACGGCGAAGACAACGTCCTGCTCGATGCCGACACTGCCTGGGCGATCCTGCTCTGGTACCGCATGGAGAAGATGAAGCAGGCCAAATCCGACTTCAGCAAATTCTTCCTCGTCCAGTCGCATACCACCACCGATGTCATTACCTTGCTCTGCGAGAAGTACGGCATCGCCTGGATCAAGACCTGGGTCGGCTTCGCGCAGTTGTCCACCGCAGTCCAACGAGTTTGGGATGGCGACCCGATCACCAAAGACATCTACTGGACGATTTACGACTACAAGGGACTCACACCGAAATCAACCTTCAATCTCGCCGCTCTCGAGCAGTCCAACGGCTTCAGCATTCTCGGCGGCAAGCCGAAAGACGCGATGTCAATGGGCGCCGACGGCCACGTCCGCGACAAGGACGGCATTTTTGCCGCAATTCTGTTCCTTGAAGTCCTCGCCTACGCCAAGACGCAGAAGAAATCAATCCTCGATCTGGTCAACGAGAAGCTCTATCTCGATCCATCAATCGGCCTCATCCGCACCGGTTATCGGCCGGCGCCGGTGTTCGGCCAGTACGAAGGCATCGAAGGCCGCTCCACCAAGATGAAGGTCATCCACAAGGCCGAAGAAATGATGGATCGCATCAAGAACGGCGGCAAGGTTAAGTTCGCCGGTTTGACTTCTTCAAAATTTGAGGTTTACAAGACAGGTAAGTACGATGTCCAGCACGGTTACACCAAGGGCTTCAATCAGGATGATCCGTCCACCTTTGGTTTCCCCGACGAGGGCATCCGCTTCTTCTTTGGCGACTACTACAGTCACCTGACGATTCGCCCCTCTGGTACGTCACAGAGTCTGCGCTTCCACATCCAATTGCGCGACAAGACTGTCAAAAAGGGCGACCTGCTCAAGAAGCGTATCGCCATGGAGAAGAAAATCACCGCCATCTTCGAGGATGTCGGCAAACAGCTCAACGTCGATTGGGACGAGTAGGCGGCAGCCGTTCTCGTTAAATAATCGGCACGTTCTGATCGGGGCGCGACCTTCGCGCCCCGGTTCCTATTTCCGGGCCTTTCTCGCCGCCTGCTGATTCTGCACCTTTTCGTAGAACTTGATGTAGTTCTCTACGGAGACCTTGGCTATGGCTTCGCCAATCACATCAAGAGGCAAGTCGTCAGACTTCTTGAAGCGCACGCACGACTTCCCCATATCCAGTTTCTTTCCGCTGGCTTCGAAGCTCTTCTTGAACCAATCCATGTACTGCTTCTCTCCGTACACGCACATCAGATACACCGACATGTAGTTCTTCTGTGCCGCCAGTGCCGCAATCGCCAATGGCTGCTTGTTGTAGGTCTCCGGATAGCGTGATAGCGGAATCACATAGCCGATCATCCCATAGGACATGCATTCTTCGTATCCCTTTGGCAGGTTGGCGAGTATTACCGTGCGGACCGTTTCTATCTCTTTGCGGCGGTCGGGCGGCAACTCCGCCAAGTATTCCTTCACCGTTTGTGCTTTGCTTTGCACCATTGGAGTCTACTCCTTTGAAATGTCTCGAAAATTCAATCTGAACAAATATACGCAGGATGGCCAAATCTCGTTACATTGTCAGCCATGCAAAGTTATCGCAATTCCCCTGTAACCTTTCATCCCCTGCCCGTCTTATTCAGCAGAGCCAACCGGCGAAGCATGGAACTTCGCCGACATCCATTGGTTGACATTATAGGTCGGCATTCATTATGTAGTGTCGGGAAAGATGAAGTATAGGCGATAATATGGCAGAAGTCGTGAAGTCCGATGAATCAAGGCAGACCGAGATTCCCGTATCCGGCATGCACTGCGCCAGTTGCGTAGCCAAAGTCGAGGGCATCATCAAAGCCGTTCCCGGTGTCGCCGCAGTCAGTGTCAATCTGGCCACCAATAGCGCCACGCTGACCAAAGGCTCCTCTGGATTCGATTTACGCGCCGTCGTAGACTCCCTTAACAAGGGCGGCTATCCGGCCAGACTGACCGAGACTCACCTGACCATCTCCGGCATGCATTGTGCATCTTGTGTCGCCAATATCGAGAAGTTCTTGCTCGCAATCGACGGAGTCGTCGATGCCGCTGTCAACCTTACGACTGGTTCGGGCACGATCAAACACCTCGCTGTCGACCGCCTGCAGGATAAGATCACCACAGCCCTTGCGGGTAGCGGCTACACAGCCACCATCGCTGATGACGATCACCAGGATTCTGATCCGACTGACTCCGAAGTCGCCGAGCTGCGCTGGCCGCTCTTGTTCAGTCTCGCAGCCGCAGCGATTACAATGTTCATCATGGCCGGCGAACACTTCCATTTCTTCCACATCGACCCCGAAGTTTCCGGTCACATTCAATTCGTTCTCGCAACGGCGGTCTATTTCTGGTGTGGCAAACGCTTCCATCTCGGACTGTGGCACTCCCTCAAACGCAAAAGCGCCGACATGAACACCCTGATCTCCCTTGGCACTTCTGCAGCTTACTTCTTTAGCGTAGTCGTCCTCTTCAAACCGTCGCTCTTTCCGACGTCCGGCGGGCACCCCGAATTCTATTTCGATACCGCGATCATGATCATCGCCCTGATCTTGCTCGGCCGTTATCTCGAAGCCAAAGCTCGTTCGCGGTCCAGTTCGGCGATACGTAAGCTCTTGGAAGCTCGCCCCGACGAAGCAACCGTCATCATCAACGGCGTTGAGAAACAAAAGCGCTCCGAATACCTCGAAATCGGCGACATCGTCCGTGTTCGTCCCGGTGAACGCATCGCCGCCGATGGCGAAATCATCGACGGCACCGGTTCGGTCAACGAATCAATGTTGACCGGCGAAGCGCTTCCCGTCGACAAGCAGTCGGGCGATCAAGTCACCGGCGGGACAATTAATACCTCCGGCAGTTTTGATTTCCGCGTCACGACCGCCCAATCGGAGTCGCGCCTCACCAAAATCGCCGCTATGGTGCGTCACGCCTTGTCCGCGAAACCGCAAATTCAACGCCTTGTTGATAAAGTGGCTTCAATCTTTGTGCCCATCGTCATTGGACTGTCGATTGTGACGCTCGCAATCTGGC
>CAUJJY010000272.1 GCA_963205155.1 Candidatus Zixiibacteriota bacterium
CAGCCACATACTGGAGGAACAAGATGTTACAGACTTTTCGGATTATGCCGCTCATCCTGTTGCTATGCACATCATTGATAGCACAAGATCTGAAATCGATAGAACTTCCCAAGCCCGACACGACCGGCGGTATGCCGCTGATGCAGGCGCTGAAAAATCGCCACAGCTCTCGCGAGTTCAGTACCGATACTCTAACGCAGCCGGTGCTTTCAAATCTTCTGTGGGCTGCCTGTGGAATCAACCGCACTGCCGACGGCAAGCGCACCGCGCCGTCTGCCATGAACTGGCAGGAAATCGATGTTTACATTGCCACCGCACACGGCCTGTTTCTTTATGATCCCGTCAAGCATTCTCTCGTGCCTGTTCTTTCTGAAGACATTCGGGAGAAGACCGGAATGCAGCCCTTTGTGAAAGATGTACCGGTGAATTTAATCTATGTGGCGGATTTGCAGAAAATCAACCGGGCGTCGGAAACCGATAAGAACTTCTACTCCGGCGTTGACGCCGCTTTCATCAGCGAGAACGTCTACCTATTCTGTGCGTCGCAAGGTCTTGCCACAGTCGTCCGCGGTTCCGTTGACCGTGATGTCTTGGCGCAAGCGATGAAGCTTCGTCCTGACCAGAAAGTCATTCTTGCGCAATCGGTCGGTTATCCTAAGAGATAAGCGGCTGCTCAAGTTCATAGACTCCAGCAACATTACCAATGATTAGGCCGGAAGTCGTATGACTCCCGGCCCAATCTATCGTGCAGTGATTTCCGAGAAACTCGGCTAAGTGCCTTAATCGAAAACTGGCTTGCGTAGTTCGATATTAGTGATCTTTCCAAACTCGTCGAGCGGCTTCTCGAATGTATCCGGCTTACCGACCACAATCAAAGTCAATTGATCAGACTTCAGATACTTCTCCGCAACCGCCTTGATATCTGCTTGAGTGATCTTCGCATAGTTGTCCAGATACTTCTCGTAAAAGTCAGCCGGATAACCGTCAAACTCCAACGACATCAAATTGCGGACAACCTTCGCAGCCGAATCGAAACTGAAAACTAACCGATTGGTAATCGAATTCTGCGCGTCCTTGAGTTCTTCGGCTGTTACTCCATCCGTGCGGATCTTTGCGATCTCCTCGGTGATGATTCGGATCGCCTTATGTGCCGTCGAACTCTTGGTTTGACAATTTGCCGCAAATGTACCGACGTCCCGCGAATTGATATCGAAACTGGAACCCACGCGATAGGCAAGTCCTTCGTCGGACCGTACTCTCCCCGTGAGTCTCGAGGTAAACGATCCGCCTCCCAGAACGTAATTGAGCAGATCGATAGCATAACGATCGGGATTGTCGCGCTTAATGCCCAGTTCACCAATCATCAGGTAGGCCTGACTGATGTCTTTGTTGATCTGGTACACGCCGGGATGATATTCAGCGGCAACCGCAGGCTTCTCCGGCAATGGTTCGGCAGACTTCTGCCAATCACCGAAGTAACTATTAAGTCTTGCCAGCATCTCTTTCTTGTCGAAGTCGCCGGAAATTCCCAGCACGATGTTATTGGGAACGATGAATTGTTTGTGGTAATCCGCCAGGTCTTCCACAGTAATAGTCTTGACCGACGACCAGTCCAACATTCTTCCATAGGGATGATCTCCGTAAATCGTGTTGGAGAAGTACGCGGAGGCGACACGATTGGGATCATCATTGCGCCGGCGGATCATGTTCTTCAGATCCGTCTTTGCAAGGTCAAGTTTGTCTTGCGGGAACGCCGGATTACGCAGCAGGTCAGCCAGAAGCTTAAGTCCAAGATCGGTATCCTTGGCGAGTACACCGAGCGAGGCCGAACCCGATTCGGTGCCCATCTGGAACTCCAGTGAGCCGGCCGCAAATTCCATCAGAATATTGAGCGAGTCGCCGCTGATCGACTTTGTGCCGCCCGAGCGCATCACCGTACCAAAAAGACTCGATAGCCCGTTCTTTTCCAATGGGTCATAGATGCTGCCGCAATGAATCATCGCTGAGGCATTCAACAGCGGAAATCGATGATCCTCGTATAGGAAGACGATCATCCCGTTGTTGAGCACCACGCGTTCAATTCCAGCACCGACGCGCGGTATTGTCAGCTGGATCTTTTCTTGCGACAAACCGTCGATGATTTTTGCGCCAGCCGACTTCGGCTCTGATTCTTGAGCCGGAGAAATCGCCGCCGAAACAAGTAGCAGAACCGCGATGTATATCAGTTTTCTCATCTTAATCCTCTCCAGTTCAATTAGTTTTTGGGGCGGCCGCTGTTGGCTGATCCGTCGAAGGTTTTACGACATAGATCACGGAACGGTTCTTCTTAACCAGATACTTATTGACGACGCGCATTACGTCGTCGGCCGTGACCTGCTTGACGGCATCGGCACGATCCAAAAAGTGGTGCCAGTCTCCCGTGAGACCCTCGCTGCTCGCGAGCCGAAACGCCATACCGTTGTTCGATTCGAGCGACCGCAGTAACTGGGCATCAACCTGATTTCGCACTCTTTGGAGCTCCCATTCGGTGACCTTTTCAGTTTTCAGTCGATCGATTTCAGCATAAATGGCGGCTTCCAACTCCTGAATGGTATGGTCGCCGTAAGGCGTTACCGAACAGGAAAACGTCCCCGGAAGGCGCGAATAGTCGACACTGGCATTGACTGTGCCAAGCTTCTTCTCCCGGATATTCTTGAAGAAACGACTGGTTCGTCCGTCCGACAGGATATCCGCGGCAACTTCCAGCGCCGGCAGGTCTGGATGTCCGATCTGCGGTACTACCCAGGCAATTTCCGCGGACGGACTGGCGTCGTACTCGACTTCCACACGCCGCTCTCCGTTCTGTGGAGCGTCGCGAGTTACAACCGGACGCGGTAGCGGCTGGGCCGGGACCTTGCCGAAATAGCGCTCGCATAATGCAAATACAGAGTCGGCGTTGACATCGCCAACGATTACGGCCACGGCATTGGAGGGAGAATAGTGAGACTTGAAATAAGCCTCCACATCCTCGCGCTGAACCGTCATCAAATCACTCATCCACCCGACCACTGGCCAAGCGTAGGGCGAAGCCCAATAGATCGTCGACATCGCCGCCTCGCCTACACGTCCGCGCGCCTGGTTTTCATAGCTTAATCGGCGCTCTTCCATGACCACGTCGCGCTCCGAATAGAACTCCCGCAGGACAAGATTCGCCATGCGGTCACTCTCCAGAAATGCCCAAAGCTCAAGACGATTTTTCGGGAGTGAGACATAGTACTGTGTCCCATCATTCCCGGTTGAAGCATTGAGACCAGAGCCGCCATTCTGCAAGTAGGTGCCCCACAGCTCGTCTTTGATTATGTACTGTTTCTGCTGTGTTTGAAGATCGGCAATCTGCTGGCGAAGTTCCTTCAGTCGCGATGAATCCGGTGCGTTGAGCGGACTCTGAAGCTTCACTTGCTCCGCATAAGCCAGATGCGCCACCGAGTCTATTCTGGCCATAATCGGAACTTCAGCTTCATAATTGCTCGTGCCGACAATTCGTGTTCCTTTGAAGAGCATATGCTCCAACAAATGCGAAGTACCGGTGATGCCTGGGTGCTCATCGACCGAGCCGGTGCTGAACCGGATGATCGAGGAGAAGACCGGCGCTGCATGATTTTCGAGGACGATCACTCTCATTCCGTTTGACAGCACCTGCTTCTTGACATCCAGTTGGATATTGCCCGTCCCTGTCTTTGCCTGCACTTGTGCAAGTGCTCCGAAAAGCAAACACAAACAGAGCGCAAATGTTAGTCGACCCTTAGTCACAAATTCTTCTCCTTGTATTTGAGGATATCGGGGTGAAGCATATCACAAAATCTCAACTATCTTCTCCAACTCATGCCAATGCAGTTGCGCCAACAGAGTACTTCCGCCAAAGTGATTTCTCAAGCTATATCAAAACATGGTAAATTTCAACCACTTTATTCGGATTCGATCAGCAGGTAGTGACCTTTTTTTACCCAAACTGTCGGAAACTGATGTTAGATGAGCTGGAGCCGCCACACCAAATAGATTGCCACAGGCAAAATCAGGAATGCAGTTACGCCTCCGGGGAAGTAATCTCGCTTGATGATCATCATTCCCATATGGAGAGAGCCGTTTATCAGCATTACAATCGCATAGACCCATGCCGCCATAATGCCCGCTTGTGAATCGACAAAACACAGAAAGGCAGTAGTGAGCGCGAACGCAAATCCAACGACATTTGCTGTAACGAAGATTTTCTTGGGAATCTCCCCCAGCGGAAACTGGCGTCGAAATCCCGTCCGTACTTCCTCATAGAGATGCAATGCTTGGACGGCGGTCAATACGAGCACGCTGACGCCAATCATATTCATGAAAGTCCCATTGACTCAAACAGGTTCAGCGACAACACAGCATTGCAACTTTCGAAGCATCGTTACGGCAAGTTAGCGTTGAGACTCGTCTCGTTGCCTTTGCTTGCTGGAAGAATTGCGAAGCACTTCACTATCAAGAACCGCGAGCCATTGCTGGCCCGCGGTTCAAGTTTCCGATTATTGTAAGTTCACCTATGGGCAGGCAGCACATGGCGCCGCTCCGCCGCCAAAGATGTAATTGATGAGATATACAGCATCGGAAATTGTGACCATGCCGCTGCAATCTGCATCGCCGGCCAGAAGCGGTACGGGAGCAGGACCGCCGCCGAAAATGTAATTGATCAAGTAGACAGCGTCGGAAATAGTCACTGTCCCACTTCCGTCGGCATCACCGCAAAGGAAGGACGTCTCTGTTTCATAGACGGTCAGCAACGAATCGACCGGAACGGATAATAGGATTCTCACCGTATCAGACGGCCAGCGCACGATCAGTGAGTCAATCGTTGTGGCCGAGCCAAGACCGAACGCCGCAATCGGCGGCGACTGATTCCAGCCGCCGGAAACTGTCGTTATCTCGCGCATCTGCTGCACTCCACCTGCCACAATCCGCACTCGCGCACCGATGGAACTCTTGTTCGAGATCGTACCGACCAACTTGACTTGCAGCCAGTGGTTGTTCGCGCCAACTTCATTTCTAAATAGCCGACTGCGGCAACTGCTCCCGTACACGTTGGATAAATACATGTCCAAATCGCCGTCTTTGTCGTAGTCGGCCCAGACACCGCCCCTGCCGTAACAGGCAAGATCAGTGAGGGGGTTGATCAGAGCACCTGTGTAAGCAACTACGAAGTTGCCGGCACCATCGTTGCGGTATAGCTTGTTGGGCTCATTAGCGCCGTTGGCGGCGTAAATATCCAGGTCGCCGTCGTTGTCATAGTCAGCCCAAGAGCAGCCCTGGGTGTAGTCCCAACTCATCATGACACCCGGCGTAACATCGGTAAATATGCCGCCTCCATCGTTGCGAAAGAGCTTGTCGCTCAAGTTTGACCAATAGACCCCAACAAACAAGTCCGGATCGCCGTCGTTGTCGAAGTCTCCCCAGTCAGCCGCGTAGCTGTGCGAGGCCACAGCCAGAACCGGCGGCGTCACGTCAGTGAAGGCCCCACCATCATTGCGCAGCAATTTATTCGGTCCGTTGAAGTTCACGACAAAAAGATCGGGATCATTGTCATTGTCATAGTCTGCCCATACCGACATCGGCGATGATAGCGTATCCCCCAGCGGTCCGGTGGTGACATCAACAAAACTTCCGGCTCCATCGTTGCGGAATAGTTTGTTTGCCGAGGTAAGTTGCGACAAATGAAGATCGAGATCTCCGTCTGTATCGTAGTCAACCCAAGCCGCTCCAGCGCTGCTGTGTGCATCATTCAGAGGACTACTGGAGACGTCAGTGAAAGTACCGCCGCCATCGTTGCGGTAGAGCTTGTTTGCGCGGTTGTCATTACGCGATATATATATATCCTGATCACCATCGTTGTCGTAGTCGCCCCACACACCTGCGATTCCCGTCGCCGCTG
>CAUJJY010000273.1 GCA_963205155.1 Candidatus Zixiibacteriota bacterium
CCGTAGATTTCGACTGTGCGGTCGCGGAAGACCTGGGGATTCAATTCGACGAACTCAAGCAAGGTGAGGAGAGCGGCATATTCGCATTCAGCAGGCGATCCGGCGAAACGGGTACGGAACACGATTCCGGCATCGGGCACCGAGAATGAAAGAACGGCACTATGAAGACCATCTTCGCGCTTATCCTGGACCTGGCTGTAGAAGTAGCACTCCATCTTGGTTCCTCCTCGTTGAGTTCTGTTAAGGAACTTACGCAAAGTACGTGCCGGGGAGCAGGGATTGCGAGAAGCCGCAAGATGGCGTTAAGGGTGTCGGTAGTGACGGACTATCCTGCAGTTCTGTACTAAGTTACGGTGAGCCGACTTCGCGGGTATTGTTACAAAAATCACTTGTTGCGAAGTGATACAGGGCAATTCGATGCAAAGGAATTCACACTATTGTAAACAAGGGATCACGTCTTCATGTCGGGGATTGGCCCGCCGACGATGCGTTCGTATTCCTGAAGCGCAAAGCGGTCGGTCATACCGGCGATGTAGTCCTTCATCACGGTCTTGGTCGGCTGGTCGTAAAGACGCTGGCGGAATTTCTGCGGGAGTAATTCCGGATCGGCGGTGTAGGCCTCGAACAGCTTGCTGATGACTTTGGCCGCCATCGCATTGATTTCGACCAACCGCGGGTGGCGATATAGGCGATCGAAAAGAAACTTCTTCAGCTCACGACCGGCGGCATGGGCTTCGGGTGAGAAGCGTACGATGTTTTCGGAGCAATTGATGACGTCATCAAACGTTTTCACCTGATGGCGCCTCAGTCCGTCAGCAGCAGTGAGAATGATGTCGGAGACTCCCCAGTTAATCAGAAGGCGAATCAAGTGATAATGCCGTTTTCGCGGCGACAGTTCGGGATAGCTGCGTTGCGAACTTTCGTACAGACGTGCGATGATGGGGACCTCAAGAAGTTCGTCGATTTTCAGGTAACCGGAAAAGAACCCATCATCGACATCGTGCGCATTATAGGCGATCTCATCGGCGAAGTTGACGAGCTGGCCTTCCAGCGTCGCGCGATGTTGCGGATCGAAATCGCCGAACACCGGCATATCGTAGTCGGTCTCGTGTTTGACGATGCCTTCGCGGACTTCGTAAGAGAGATTCAACCCGCGAAACTGCGGATAGCGATCCTCTATATAATCAACCACCCGGAGCGACTGCGCATTGTGATTGAATCCGCCGTCGTCCTTGAGAATGGAGCGCAAGGCATCCTCGCCGGCGTGACCAAACGGTGTGTGGCCAAGATCATGGACGAGAGCAACGGTTTCGGCGAGATCCTCGTTGAGCCGCAGAGCGCGGGCGATCGAACGCGAGATTTGCGCGACTTCCATGGTGTGCGTGAGACGAGTGCGGAAGTGATCGTCATCGGGCGAGGCAAACACCTGCGTCTTGTGTTTGAGTCGGCGAAACGCGGCGGAATGGATCACGCGGTCGCGGTCGCGTTGAAAGCAACTGCGGTATTCGTGTTCAGGCTCGGGGAATTGCCGACCGCGCGAGCGGCCGCTCAATGCTGCATAGGGCGCGAGAACGAGCGCTTCGTGTTGTTCGATGAGTTGACGAGTATTCGTGTATTCCGACATCAGCGACTATACCTCAAACCTACGCGATGAGTACCGCCCAAATATACATTGTTACGGTACGCATATTCAAAGTTAAAACCGCGTAGTTTGAGGCTTAATCCGCCGGAAATTTCAAAGGGCTCGGTTGACAAACCGATGAGCAAGTCGAGATCTTTCACTACGGTGATTTGTTGCCCGAGGCAGAACCGGTCGGGATAGGACTCGTCGAGTTGATGCGACAAGACAACGGTGAGAGATGCGGTCGCAAGATAAGTCGCCGAAATCTGGCCGCGCAATGGCAGGCGGTCGTCCTGCCGGTCGAAGCGGGGACGATTGATTCGGTCGACTGAAATCGCGAGTGCGGCGCGGTCGGTCGGGACAAACAGCGCCCCGAGCGAGATTGCGATGGTCGATGTCTTGCCGTAGCCCTTGCCAAATTCGATCTGCTGATGCTCAAGACCGACACCGAATCGTACGAAGTGTTTGGGAGCAAGCGATGCGACGAGGAGCAGATTACCCTCGGAGTAGTAGTCAGTGCCGACCAACTGGATTGCGGAGAATCCGAACGTGGCCGCGTGGTATCGGTAAGTAATGGCACCGGAGGCGAAGTCAAGATCGCTTAGTCCATATGGTCGAGATGCAACACCTTCAAATGACAATTGTGAAATGCACGTCAACGCCGGATTGAGCGAGATATCCATTGGTGATGGCTGGAGAAGGTTTGGTGTACCGGCAAGTGCGAACGACGGTACCGATCCGCGAGGCAATTCGGCGGAAACGATCTGCGGACAAACTGCGAGCCACAGAAGAAGTGACCAGAGTCTACTTTGGCGGAGCAACGGCAAAGCCCACTTTCTTGGAGAAGCTGCCATCATCCTTCTCAACCTTCATAATATATGCTCCAATTGGCAGATGCACCGCATAGTCGGAGGCGCCGTCATAGGAGAATTCACCTGAAGAGAAGTACTGTGCATCAGCGAGGATCTTCTGGCGACGCCCGGCGAGATCGAAGATCTCGATAGTAAATCTCGAAGCAGGCGGACATTGAAGCGAGAACTGCAGGTTCTCCCCTGCCGATGGCGCGAAGACACGATTGATCAATGAAAATGATACATCGCCGGAGTAATTGCCCGATACTGAATTAGCATCACAGGGTGTAGCGCCGGACGAAGATGTCGATGGATACCAATTTGAGGAAGCGACTGGTTCTGATTCGTTGCGTTCGAGCGAACGATTCTCGCCTGCGCAGTTCGAGTAGCTTACGCTGTCCGAGGTGGTGCCGAACTCGTCGCGCAAGATAATTGCATCACCGTTGTTGTTAAGGCTGCTCCAAGTTGTGGCGGAAATCAGATGGCAGCCCTCGCCATAGAATGCCGCAAAAGCGACGCTGTCTTGCGCCATAACTGCATACTCTCCGGGTGCAATCGGACGAGTTGCCCCGAATATTCGTTGAGTTGCAAGATCACCGCATGACCAGCCGGTGAGATCGATTGAAAATTCGCTAATATTCTTGATTTCAATCCACTCGGTTTCGAGCGAACCTTCAGGGTCGGCGAGAAATTCGGTGATGATGATCTCTCGCAGCAGTATGCCGGTGCTGATCTCGACACTACACAAGTTGTTTTCGGTCGCTTCATCATCGGGAAGTCGAAATATCACTGTGTGTCGCCCGGCGGGAATTTGCAGCGAGAATTCGATCGTTGTCGTGTCGGTGGGCTCAATCAAATTCGTCTCGACAGTCGTCAGGATTTCATCGTTGTCTGGCACATCGTTATGATTTCTATCATCGAGGACTTCGATTGTGGTCCGCTCGAGCTTGAGATAGCCGAAATTCGCGACGCTGACCGCGCAATGAACGAGTTCTGCGTCGAGAGTGTCCTTGCGCATTGTCACGCCGTGCTCGACAAAACCTGCATCGTGTGACGCCGGTGCCTGATAGATCGAGTTTGCTCCACACGGCGTCGACCCGGTTGGGCTTCGCGACGGATTCCAACTCGGAAGCCCCGGGATTTCCTGTTCGTTCTTTTCTAACGAACGGTTCTCCCCTGCGCCACCAGAGTAGCTTATGCTGTCGGAGATCGTCCCGAACTCATCGCGCACAACGATGCAATCACCGCTATTGTTCAGGTAGCTCCAGCTTCGACATGCAAGTGGCACACAGCCGACTTCATAGAAACGGGTGAATGCGTTAGCATCCTGCGCTACGACGAGATATTCGTCCGGCGCAAGCGTAATTGAAGAGTCGAGTACGCTTTGGTGAGCAGCATCGCCAATCTGCCAGCCGTGTAAGTCTACAGAGTATCCGGAGGCGTTTTTCATCTCGATCCATTCGGTTTCGAGCGACCCAACCGGATCGGCGAGGAACTCGGTGATGATGAGTTCACGTGTCAGGCTCCCGGCGGTGATTACGCCGGAGATTGCGTTGTTCGAGAGGATTTCGTCATCTTTGAGAGTGAAGATGCAATTCCTGCGCCCTGTCGCTGCCGGTACTGCAATCGAGATTGTCACTGAATCGCCTTCCAAAATCGGGTCAGCATGGTGAGTCAGGACCAATTCGGTTGGTGCGGTGACGCCGTCGCGATTGAGATCGTCGAATACGTGGATGGCGATGGACTCTGAATTGCGGTAGCCGTGATTTGCCAACTGCAATTGTGCCCAAACAATCGAGTTGTTGGGCGAATCTTTGGTGAGAATGAGACTGCCGGGAATGAAACCGATGTCGAATGCAACGGGAGTTGGGCGAACCGAGTTGTCATTGCACGGCGTGCTTCCGCTAATCGATGTCGATCGGTAGAACAAAGACTCGAAAGCCACATTTGTGGAGTCGAAGTCGCGTTCCCAGCTCCTGCCTGATTCAATAGCGCCGCGATACCCAACACTATCAGACAGCGCGCCAAGATGCATTCGTAGCGCAATAGCGCCTTGTTCATTGCCAAGTGAATGCCACTGCGTCGGTTGGATCAGACGACAAGCGATTCCGGAATTGCCCGAGCGAAAGCAAACGCTGTCTTCACAGAGTACAATAGTTTCACCAGATTCAACGAACCCCTGACTATCAAGAGACATTGCCCTGCCATCGATTTGCAGGGACCAGCCTTGCAAAGATAAATTGTATGGGACGATGCTCTGCGCTTCAATCCATTCACAGCCGATTGAGTTGGGGGCATTATTCACAAATTCGCTGATCAACAGTTCCGGCGCGATCGGACCGATGACGCACTCGAAGTGAATGATGTTGTTTGAGATGTCATCATCATCGGGAAGTTGGATAATGAATGAGTGCCGTCCTGCGAGTACTGATATCGATGGCGTGAAGATCACCGTTGAGTCGGGTGATAAAGCTTCGATGGTGAACTCCAATATGGAATCAGGATCGCTAAGCGCTTCATCAAAGTCGTGGTCGAGAATGAGTCTGCAATTCAGCGAAGGGGATTGAAGTTGTCCAGAATTGGCGATGACGAGACTAAACTCCAACGGCAGTTCCGGACCGGAAGGCACAAAGATTTCGCAGTCGTTCTCGATGAATCCCCAGTCGCGCATTTTGGCGACAACAGAATTCGACCGGCCGGGAGTTGACATGGCTGCGGATTTGCAGTACTTGAAGTTTTTTCCAAGCGCATCAGTCGTGGGATTGACCCGCTCGAGACTTACGCCGTCGGGCGGTGAGGTCGACCACTTGACGGTTTCGCTTCGACCGGACGAGAGATCGACGATGGTCACCGAGTCATTGGAATTGCGCAGTGACATTTTGGCAGACAGGAGCACGAAATTCTCGAGCGAGTCGTCGCCCCAAGTATTGGTGGCATTGCCCCACTGCCGCTCGAACGAAGCCGTGCCATCAGAAGTGATTGGTTTGCGCGAGAGAACGGCGAATTCGCGGGACTGAAGCCAGTGTACGGCAAATCGCGTGGTGTCGGAGGCTTCGATAAAGATGTAGTTCTTGAGGTCGAGTGAATCATCGCCGGCATTGAATAATTCGACCCATTCGAGCGAGGTTTCGCTGCCGGGTTCGTTTATCATAACTTCGTTGATGACCAATCGGCCGGCACCCAGCAGGAGTGCTGGATTTATCAGCAGGAATACGATCGCAAATGATCGAAACAAAATTGCGCTAACTGCGAATCCTCGGCAACTCATTGCCGGCACCTTTGAAATTTTCTCTGCCTAAGAGTGGAACGTCTACCTTTTTAACCACTAACGTTACAAAGATCGAGAAGTGCTGTCAAGCGAATTTCGGAACAATTATAAAATGACTTCGAGATTGATGCGCAGTTCCCAATTGTCGAGCTTCTGCGTCGGGAATTTGTAGCGGGTTTGCAGCCTGCCTGCGAAGCGAAAGTCTCGCCCGGTATCAATCTCTTGCCCAACTGCGAAGGTCAGTTGGTTATCGCCAGGTGAATTCAGGTCGCTGTCGTAGTAATTGATCATGGCGATTGTTTCGAGGTCGTCGGTGATCTTCCAGGTGAAATCGTGACGACTTCGGAACGGGTACTTCTTCGACGATTCCAGCACCCGCTGTTCGATCTTGTGATGATTCTCGTAGATGAAGACTCCGGAAGTCATCAACTTTGTCGTGACAGTAATCAACTTGCGCGTGTCGGTGCCGTGCTCGATGTCGAGATTCTGGTAGATGGCTTGAACGCGCAGGCGACTCAAAAGCGGGATTCGGCATGACTGCTCAAAGGTCAGGCGCCCGGCTACGCATTGGCGGTCATCCAATCGGTTCTCCCAGCGGACGAGTTGACCACTAAGCTTTTCGGTCGTGAAATGAAAAGTCTGTTCGATTGCTACGCCACGTCTTCCAGCGCGTTTCTCGCGATACACAAGCCCGACTTCGTCCAGAGTTGCATCATCGTAGTCGGAATAGGCATAGCCACCGGATTCGAGATTCTGGTAATTCGTACCGTAACTGAAGAGAGTGTATGATTGCGATTGCGTCTTTGAACCGAACTCGTACTGGAGCAGATGTGCCGCCGCACCGTTGACTTGAAACGATGATTCGGTCGATAGACTTC
>CAUJJY010000274.1 GCA_963205155.1 Candidatus Zixiibacteriota bacterium
GCACATCACCCAGAAGCTAACCGTCCTTTGATACCATTGCGCTTCACTAGAGAAGTACTCCCACGCCCTCCTGTTCTTCTTCAGAAGTCTGACAAATTCCGGCGACAACACCCGCTTCTCCTGCTCATAGGAATAATCGCGCCGCTTGGATGAACTCGCCTTATACGCCTTCTTCCCCGCCGTTTGTACCAGACCCCTATCCAGCAGTTCGCCATAGCGCTTGATATTCACCCTGCTCCAGTTGCTCGTTGGCTTGCGGGGTGTGAAGCGTATCTTATAGCTCTCACCGTCGATACTCTTGCGCACACCGTCGATCCAGCCGAAACAGAGCGCTTGATCGACCGATTCCTTCCAGGTGATGCTCGGTTTCCCGGAATCGACTTTGTAGAATCCGACCCACAACTCCATAACCTTGGCATGATTTGTTTTCAGCCATCGCCGAAATTCGCCTAGTGTCTTGAAAAAACGAATAGAGTCCACTGCCATTGCACCAATCTATTCCTTCGATGCCTTAAACCGCGCAATTACTGACTCCTTGCTCTTCAGGTCGAGTCTGTCGCCGACGATTGCGAAGGTCCATGATTTCACGAGTGTTTCCAATAGCAACGTTTCGATTTCTTGTCCGCTCGGGCACGCCATCTTTGTCGTTGCGACGTGTGCGAAGATCAGTGTGTCGCCGTCCGCTTGGTAACTTCCGATTAGCCGGTTGCATCCCGTGAATCCGGCTACGCGATTGCTGTCCGCCGTCAGTTGGATGAAAATCGGTTCACCGGCAGTGTCCTGCGTGATCGGTGCTCCGCTTAGTTCTGTCAATAACCACTTCGTATCGAGCAGAGTAGATTGAGTCGCTTGAGTCGCCGCACCCGGCGTCTTTTGATCATCCTTCGGTTCATCTTTTTTCGCACAGCCTGCAAGCCCGATCATTATGGCCAGCGCAGAAATTGAAAGTATGCGAATTGTCACTTGTTGCCTCCAATGCCTATTTGGTTTTCTCAAATCCCTGATATGATCGTTCCTGATGTTATTTTTCGTTCAGGTCCGCTTATAATTGATACAACACCTTGGTCGGCGCGCCCGTCCTGGTCCGCAATCGAGGCGGCGATCTTCCGGTCTCGGCTCAGTGCCGCTATTTGATTTACTCGATATCGGCGGTGGCCACGAAAACTGCGATTAACTCCGCACCCGTGGACAGCTCCAGCATTGAGCCGGTAATGCGATAGTTGGTCACTCGCGACAAGCCCGCGATAACCTCGCCTTCAATGCTCATCATGCCGGCACAGAACATCTTCGTTGCGCCAATCTGCCCGAATACCAGTGTCCCATCGTCAATTTGATAACTGCTCATGATCTGATTGCAGCCAGTGTACCCGGTTAGGCGCCGTCCTTCAGGAATCAACTTCATGTAAATCGGCCGGTCGCCGAACTCATTGTGGTAGCGTTGCCCGTTCACGCTGGTCAGAAGCCATGTCGTCTCCTCGAGCGGTACATTGCCGTCGTACATTTCGGGATATTGCTGCTCGTTGAGATGAGTGACTGAATCAATCTCCGCTTGTCGGTCGTCACTGCCGCTCCCTTGACTTGGCTCTCGGACTGAAGTATATGAACAGCCCGCGAGACTCGCGACTGTTGCCGCGATCGCAAAGATCCGAGCGATTAAATTCATTGGTTGTCTCCTTAGCTTAGACGATGTACAATGTGGTCTCTGTTGGCAGTAGACAAGGATATCTTCGATTTTAACCAAGTTCCGGAATTGAAACTCTCACGGTCGACGAGCGTATTTGTAAGCTGTTACCAATTTGTGAAAGGATTCATCAATGTCTGCAATCGCTAATCCGAGACGCTTTTTCCCGCTTCTCGCGTTCATCGCGCCGATCTTGTTCAGTTCCCTTGGCGTGACAAATTCACTGCTCGCGCAGGAGGACACCACCATCACTGCCACCAGGCAGATGCGCAATGACGCCACCGCCATGATGCCATTGGTGAAAAGCGATTTCGCTAAACAATTCTTGTCAGCTATGATGGAACTCCCGTCGATTGACGGACAGCGCGTAATCTATCGCAACCGCGAAACGCGCGGAGCAATGACCGAGTCCGAATTCATCGCCTCCGGACTTGATACTACATCCGGCTTTGCCAAACGCGAGTACGGTGAGGACTTCTACTATTTCACCGGCTACGGTACTCCGGTCGCAGTGGCGCGTGCCTATGACTTGCTTGGGCAAGCCGGACTCAAATCTGCCGACGGCATGAAACTGGTTGATTTCGGTTTTGGCTCGATCGGCCAACTGCGCGGTTTGGCGTCACTTGGAGCAGACGTTACCGGCATCGAGGTTGAAGCCGTCTTCAAAGCCCTCTATTCTGCGCCCACTGACACCGGCACGATAGCACGCTGCAAATCCGGAGGCAAAGGAAACCCCGGTCATCTGCGCGCCTTCTATGGGTTCTTCCCGACAGACTCGCTCATTAACTCCCAGATCGGAACTGGATACGATGTTTTCTTTTCGAAGAACACACTCAAGAACGGCTACGTCCATCCCGGGCGTGAGGTCGACCCGAAGATGCTGGTCCATCTTGGCGTCGATGATTCAACTTATGTTAAGCGTGTTTACGATTTGCTCAAGCCGGGCGGCTACTTTTTGATCTACAACTTGCACCCGAAATACACCGGCCCCGATGTCGAGAAATACATCCCCTGGTCCGACGGCCGCTCCCCTTTCAAGAAAGAGCTTTTCGAACAAATCGGATTTAATGTACTGGCGTTTGATGTCGTTGACACGCCTGCCGCACATGAAATGGCCAAAGCCTTCGGTTGGGACAAGGATATGGACTTGGCGAATGATCTGTTTGCGATGTATACGTTAGTGCAGAAGAAGTAAAGTCACGATCTAGCAGTAAGACAGCTATACAGTATTGTCTTCCGTCTTGCGCTTGACAGTCTCAAGGATCTTTTGGAATCTCGGAAGCCCTCGCAGTGGTTCAAAGAATGGATCATTCGTTTCGAGAAAACGAAAGTTCCAGAAGCCTCTGCTTACGGCTTGCTCAAGAGTTGCCAACGCGCGATCAATCTGACCCGCAAGAGCTAAGGCTTCTGCCAGATGCAGCGAGAACTGCGGATCGCGCAAGGCCGTGCGTTCGAGGTCGTCGGTGACGAGCGCCAGTGCCTCCTCGCGTCGCCCACAGCTAGCCAGAACCAGGGTCTTGGTCAGGCGCGCCGCAAATCCCACCAATTCTACTCCCAACATTGCCCGCTCTGCACTGGTGGTATCGCCGACATAAAGGTAAGAGGCCGCCACCCAGGTGCGCCGGATCAGGCGATCAGGTTCGGCCTCAAGCATCCGGAGTCGCAGTTCGAGGTGTTCCTGGAATTGGCCATTAAGAAGCAATATCCAGGACTTCACCGCATCAGCCTTCTGAGTTAGCGGGTCGATCGATCGCAATTGAACCTCAAGGGCGCGAGCTTCGTCCATGCGTCCGATCATCGCCGAGTCAAACGCCAATTCAAAGAGCGCGTCACTATCAGCGGGATTGAACTTAAGCGCCTGCCGCTGGCATTCGAGCGCCTTAAGCACCGATCCCTCGAAGTAGCTGGCGATCAAACCCCGAATGTGATGAGCTTCCGAAGATGTCGGCGCCAGTTCGAGCGCCTTGTTCGCAAACATACGCGCTTTTTCAATCCACTCGTCCTGCCGTGCGCCAATATTGACTAACTGTGCATAAACCCACGCCAACGCCGCATAAAGGAGCGCATTCTCGCCGATTATCTCGAGTCCGGCATTCAGATACGACTCGGCGCGCGTGAGAGCCGTTTCATTCCACGTGTGAATATCCTGCCGCGCGCGCAGATAGTATTCATAGGCGCGGACATCGACAATGGCATGCGCCGCCAATTGCTCTTTCTCGCTGCCGCTCAATTCGACTTTGAGCGCGTCGACAATCGCGCGCGACACCCTTTCCTGCATTGCAAAGATGTCATCAAGCGTACCTGAATATTTATCTGCCCAGATTTGACTGTCGGAGGCTGCTTCGACCAGTTGCGCGGTGATCCGAACGCTATTCCCTGCCTTTCGGACACTACCGGTTAGGATGTAACGGACACCCAACTCAACTCCGATTGTCCGTGCGCTCTTCTGGGTGGCCTTAAGCATATTGGATGATGAACGCGAAATCACTCGCAGTCTCCCAATAGAAGCAAGATCGGTGATAATCTCTTCGGTCAGCCCATCACTAAAATACTCGTTCTCCGGATCGGCGCTCAAATTGGCAAACGGCACGACCACAAGGGTCTTGTCGGTGTTGACCCGGGCAGCGTTGGCGCCGCTTGATTGCGAATCATGCAGCAATTTCTTGAGATCGGCGATGATGTCCTCACACGATTGGTAGCGCACCTCCAGGTCTTTCTCCAGCGCCTTCATCACCACTCTCTGAAGTGGTTCGGGAACGTCGGACCTTGTCGTGCTAATCGGTTCCGGACTCGAATCCATGATTGCCCGCAGCGTCGCCCCTTCATTATTGCCCTTGAACGGGTTCTTGCCGGTCAACATCTCATAAAGCAGAATTCCAAAGCTGAAGAGGTCGGAGCGGCGATCGAGATTGCGTCCGGACACTTGCTCGGGCGACATGTACGCTATTGTGCCGAGTGCAGTGCCCGCCTTGGTCAGTTCATCGCTTCCCGCAAGTGCGGCAAGACCGAAATCGAGAATTCGGACGCGACCCGATTCGTCGACGATGATATTGCTCGGCTTGATATCGCGATGAACAATGCCATTGCGGTGTGCCTCTGTAAGTCCCTGGCAGATTTGCAGTGCCAGACCCAGAATTTCGTAGATCGATCGGAAGGTGGTAACGCCGCTGACCTGCAAAGTCTGCCCGGAAACATACTCCATGACCAGATACGGAGTGCCGCCCGCATCACCAACATCGTGCACCGTTACAATGTTTGGGTGATTCAATCGTGCTACCGCCTTTGCTTCACGATAAAATCGCTGAAGCAATTCCTCACTCGCAATCAAGTGTGCCGGCAGGAATTTGAGCGCTACTTGGCGTTCAAGTTTTGTGTCCTCGGCAAGGAACACTTCACCCATGCCGCCGGCGCCGATTTTCTCGACGATGCGATAGTGATTGACCATGCCGCCCGGTGCAAGTGCGCCGACATTGACTCTGGTTTTGTCGGGAAATTCTTCGCTCAAACTTCGATCACCAACAATTACGATTTTGCAGGGTTCCTAACTCTACGAACACCACTATGATAGCAGTCTGTCGTCACATCGGCAATATAATTGAAGGGATTGTGCCGGCTGCCGCCCGATCCACCGGTCAATCAATTGTGGAGCGCGCAAGTCCGCTATATGAATTCGCAGGCCAAAATAGAAAGGTCGGATTCCTTATCGGGAATCCGACCCCGGATGTCGAATGCGTCGACTACCTCCAACCCTTTCGCTAGAGCTGGAACAGCAGTCCGAGATTGATTGAATAGAAGTCCGAATCGGCGCCCTCCAGCACGGCATCCGGCAGTTCCTTGAATTTATAATCAAGAAACACGTAACGCACGTCGCCGAAGATTCTGACACTTGGTGATGCCGGTATTTCTAAACCGGCAACCAGATGCCATCCGAACTCCTGCGAAGTTTCGTCATCGATCCCGACATCATTATAGGTGTCGGAATAGTCGAACGTCGTGTTGTACCAGCCCGCTCCAACTCCGCCATAGATAATTGGCAGAGGATAAAGCAAACCAGTCGCCGTAATCGGCCAATCCCGGACCGTCAACGCATTCGATCCGAATTTCGCCTGCCGGTAGCCGACATCGCCTTCGACGGCGAGAATCGGCGCCAGCTTCAGGCGCAGCGTCGCACCTGCCAGGTAGTTCGCGTCTTCGGCGTCCTGGACTTTTTGAATTCCGAGATGCGGTCCAAAATGGGCGCTCGATTGACCGTGCGCCGCAAGCGGCAATAAGACCATTAAAGCCGCCATAATTGTCAAATTGATTTTCGAAGTCATGCTCGTCTCCTATGGTTACGAGTGAGTCTGCGAGTATTGACTCGCAACAGAGTACATCCCAGTTGTGTTTGACTATGTACTGCTCGGACCTGCAGAGTGGACCACTGGCAAATCCGTCGTCGGACGATACAGATAAAGGGGCGTGTCAGCTTGGTTGATATGGTCAGCGGCGTTTCGTATGCGTCGTGAAATGTATGACTGTTTGTTTAACAATCGAAGGTTGCAAAAGGTTTGATCAAAATGCAGAAAAATTCAGGATGATTCTTATTATGGGTCTATGTTGCTCACAGTCAGTGTGTTGGATAAGTTGTTTTTCGAAGCGCAGTTTTTTCGTCGCGTAGGAGCGCTTGTTCGCAGATCCCGCGCTTCTTTGTATGGCAATGCGCCTGTCAATGACCTTTCTACTCTCGACTCGCGTAGGGGCGCATGGCAATGCGCCCGGCTTCAGACAGCGTAATATTCATCCAATTCCCACTTCAGTGGATTGTTCCTGATGTACTCCCGCTTTTCCGCAAGATCAGCCTCGTTGCGAATGATGTGCTCATAGTAGTTACGTTGCCAGACGACAAAATTCGGATCGCTGGTTATCCAGCGAGCGGCTCGGGTTACCGAGCCTTTGAAACCAGAAACAAAACTACCAATGCTTCTTGGTTGGCGGACACAGGGCGCATTGCCATGCGCCCCTACGCGGGTTGAGAAAGTACTTATCGGTCTTTGTTCGACTTTCTGAATGAACACGATTGCGTGGAAGTGGTTGGGCATGATTACGAATTCATCGCATACGATTTCAGGACGCAATCCAGGGACTATGAACCACTCGTCACTTAGAACTTGCCCGATTCGGGTTAGCGCAACGAATCCATCAACAACTTGTCCAAAAATTGTGCGGCGATTCTCTGTACAAATCGTTATGAAGTAAGCCCCTTCACTTGAATAGTCAAAATGTGAAAGCCGAATGGATCGCCTTCCCCGATTCTCAAATTCTTCAATCATCGCTCAAATCACCATCGGAACGCAAAATTCTCGCGTAGGGGCGCATGGCAATGCGCCCCAATGAACCTCTTCCCATACGACCGTGCATCGCGAATGTTCACATCTGCGTAGGGGCACGGATCGACTTCCCGGATTCATTGCCTCACCAATCATCGCGAAAAATCTTTTTGGTACTCAATAGTCCCGCGTAGGGGCGCATGGTCGCGGATGCCGCTTTGCGCGGCATGCGCCCACGGTGCTATTCTCCACACTTAACCTTGGACAAGAGACCGGAACTTGAATCGAAGGCAACTAAGTAAGGGGCTGCAAGGATTGAGCGGCAATCATAGCACCAAGTCTCTATTGTCCGGGACTCGAGCCTGTGAAATGAAATCGTCCGCGGTCTGCCGACCAGAAACTCGACCTGCTGCCGGGTCATTCCTTCCTTGAGTTCACTGCAATGCTCCCGGAATTCCGAATGTTCAGGCGAATCTCGTTTGTCTATGAACCAATAGGCAGCAGATCCAAGAACAGTCAGACTCGCCCAGATCAGCCAATGCTTCGTCCGCATGTGTCCTTCTTTATTAGCAAGACCCATTCCAAGCGATCGGGCGTAGCATGCAGGGCTCCTGCGAGTACCTCAGCAACATTCCCGCGTCCCCTACTCCCTCATCGGAATCTTGATATCGTCGTGCTTGTTGGCAAACTTGATGGCTTCATCGTACCCGGCATCAACATGCCGCATCACTCCGGTTCCGGGATCATTCGTCAGCACGCGCTCAAGCCGCTTGGCCATGTCGTCAGTACCGTCGGCAACTATTACCTGTCCGGCATGAATCGAGTAGCCGATGCCGACTCCGCCGCCGTGATGGATACTCACCCACGAAGCACCCGAAGCCGTATTTAACATCGCGTTGAGCAGCGGCCAGTCGGCAATGCAGTCGGACCCGTCCTTCATCGCTTCAGTTTCGCGATTCGGCGAGGCCACCGACCCGCAGTCGAGATGATCGCGGCCAATGACGATCGGTGCGGAAATCTTCCCCGACTTGACAAGGTCATTGATGATCAAACCAAACTTCGCGCGTTCGCCATAACCGAGCCAGCAGATGCGCGAAGGCAACCCTTGGAATGCGACCCGCTTCGATGCCATGTCGATCCAGCGCACAAGTGCCGCATTGCCGGCAAACTCGCGTTTGATAACTTCATCGGTAATGGCGATATCTTTTGGATCACCTGACAGCGCCGCCCAGCGGAACGGACCTTTGCCTTCACAAAACAGCGGACGTATATACGCCGGCACAAACCCCGGAAACGCGAAAGCGTTTTTCAATCCATGCGCCAGCGCCTGACCGCGCAAATTGTTGCCGTAATCGAATACAACTGCGCCCTTGGTCTGCATGTCAATCATAGCCTGCGTGTGAACGACCATCGCATCCATCGCGCGCTTGATGTACTCTTTTGGATTCTTGGAGCGCAGCGCGATTGCTTCGGCGAGTGTCATGCCGTTGGGGACATAGCCATTGAGCTCATCATGTGCAGAAGTTTGATCGGTCACGATATCCGGAATGATCCCGCGCTTAACCAAATCGGGATGCGTGTCGGCGCAGTTGCCAACCAGTCCGATCGAGAGCGGCTGTTTTTTGGCGCAGGCGTCCTTGACCCACGCGAGTGCTTCTTCGAGCGAGGAAGTTTTTCTGTCAAGATAGCGCGTCTCAATACGCCGATCGATCCGATGCTCATCGACGTCGACACAGAGGATGACTGCGTTATTCATTGTCGCGGCCAGCGGCTGTGCTCCACCCATTCCTCCAACTCCGCCGGTGAGGATGAATTTACCCGACAGGTCGCCTTTGAAATGTTTGTTCGCGCACGCCGCGAAAGTCTCATATGTGCCTTGCAGAATTCCCTGCGTGCCGATGTAAATCCACGAGCCGGCAGTCATCTGACCATACATGATCAAACCAAGCTTCTCGAGCTCGCGGAATTTGTCCCAGTTTGCCCAGTGCGGAACAATATTCGAATTCGCAATCAGGACGCGCGGCGCATACTCGTGCGTACGGAAGATGCCGACCGGTTTGCCCGACTGCACGAGCAGAGTTTCATCGTTTGCCAGTGATTTCAAACTGCGCACAATGGCATGGTAACATTCCCAATTGCGGGCAGCTTTGCCCGAGCCGCCGTAGACGACGAGATTGGCGGGGTCTTCGGCAACATTGGGATCGAGATTATTGTTGAGCATCCGCAGCGCGGCTTCCTGATGCCAGCCTTTGCACTGAAGCGGCGCTTTGAGACTATTTCGTAATGCAACTTTTTCCATGAACATCCTCCGATATTGTCAAGTTAGCCTTTTGCATCAATAGAGTCAAGCGTGCCTGCGATCATCAAATCGGAGTTCAACAGCTTCTCGCAGCGGAAATTTTTTGATTGCTTCCCTCCCGGTAATCGCGTAATATCAGCCCTCAAGCTGATTTGCCAATGTAGGCTTGGGCAAAACAACACTTTACTTACCAGATTTGGACTTTTTGGGATTTCATTCGGAGGAAAGAAATGAATCTGACAGAGACTTTCATCAGCAAGCAAACCGAATTGCGCGGCGCGGAACTTAAGGGATTTATGCAGCCCGGAAACAATAACCAACTCTTGTTGCTTTTCGAAAAAAATGGCAAGCTGATGGCATTGAACATCACCGAACATCGCAACGGCGACAACTCGGTTATCGATACCGAGCTCGACTACTACGAGATGTTGAGCTAAACCTTCAGAAACTGAAGCTACACCTGTAAAATTGACCTTTGCCCTCTCCCACCGGGAGAGGGTTGGGGTGAGGGCGCTCTCACTTCCCCTTCGCCAGCCCCAAGATCAGTCCCAGCACCACCGACCACAACGCAGCCAGCCCAATTTGCCATTCGCCCGGTAAACTAAAGGTCAGCGTGTGTGCCGGAATCCAGAACCATAACAGCGTCCACAATGCAGTGCTCATCCCCTTGAAATTCCATTCTGACAGAATCAGATTGTCTTCGACGCGATGGAAGAACATCATCTGCGGGCCGAAGAAAACATTCGTCAATACTGAAACCGCAAACGCCCAGCCGATTCCGTCAGCGAGAAATTGCGGAAGCATTTCATGTTCGAGTAATGCAGCGGTGAATCCCTTCATGCCGGTGAAGCCGTACTTAATCACAATCCCCAGCAGCGCCCAGGCTGCAATCTTGGCGAAGATTTGCCAGTAATGACCACAAGGAAGCCCAATTTTCTTATGACGCAAACTGTAGGATAGCGCTTCGCCCAGGGTGCCGAGTAAACCGAATTGAATCGCCGCAGAAATCAGCGGATTCGCGCGGACAAAATCGAGGTATAATTGAATCACGACGGTCTATGCTTTCGCCCAGCGGGCTTCGACAAAATCCTGTCTACGATTGCGAAGTCAGGCGCGTCGGCGTTTGTGCACCCAGCGCCATCACGTTGCCAATCGTATCGAAAAAGGCGTCGGCGAGAATTTTCACCTCGGCCTTGATATCGTCGTTGATCTTGAGAGCGCTCCCACCGACAACGCCGATTTCCGCCACCGGTACATTCATTGATGCTGCCAGCTGGATCAGACTTCCCTTGCGTTCGGGTGCAATGCTCAAGATCACCCGCGACTGCGACTCGCCGAAGTAGAGCGCGTCCTTGCGCAAATCGGACTTGACGCTGACCGTTGCTCCGACTGCTTTTTCTCGGTCGGCAAAACACGATTCGGCTAAAGCAACTGCCAATCCGCCTTCGGAGATGTCGTGCGAAGACTTGACCAGACCGTTGCGGATGGCTTCAAGAATGAACGACTGCAATTGCTTTTCGAAGACCATATCCAGTTCCGGTGCGTTGCCCGTCACCAAATTGTGCTCGACCTTGAGATACTCGGAACCGCCAAGCTCGTTCTTAGTTGATCCGGCGAGGAAAATCAAATCGCCCGAGTCCTTGAAGTTGTTGGTCGTGATATGATTCAAGTCGTCAATGATTCCCAGCATGCCGATCGTCGGTGTCGGATAGACCGCGCGCTCGGGGTCTTCATTATAAAATGACACGTTTCCGCCGGTGACTGGTGTGTCGAACACGCGGCAGGCTTCGCCCATTCCCTTGATACACTCGGCGAACATGTAGTACATTTCCGGTTTGTAGGGATTGCCGAAATTGAGACAATTCGTGATCGCCACTGGACGTGCACCGGAGCAGGCGACATTGCGCGCTGATTCAGCGACGGCGATCTGCCCACCCAGACGCGGATTCAGATAGCAGTAGCGCGCATTGCAGTCGGTCGAGACGGCGATGCCTTTGTCGCTGTGGCGGATGCGCAACACCGCAGCATCGGAGCCGGGACCTACAACGGTGTTGGTGCGCACCATCGAATCGTATTGTTCGAACACCCAGCGTTTGGAGGCGATATTATGCGATCCAATCAAGCGTTGGAGAACGGCGGAATAGTCTTTCGGCTGGGGAAGTTTGCTGAAATCGTGGCCCTGTGCTTCGTCGAGATAAGCCGGGCGCTTCTGTTCGCGCGTATAAACCGGCGCGCCGCCGCCGAGCACGAGACACTCAGAAGGAATGTCCGCGACAACCTTGCCGCCCATCGTGACAACCATATTCTTGCCGTCGGTGACTTGGCCGATCTCGATGCAGTTGAGATCCCACTTGTTGAAGATCGCGCGGATCAGATCCTCACTGCCCTTCTTGCCGACAACCAGCATCCGTTCCTGCGATTCGGAAAGCATAATCTCATATGCCGACATATTCTCTTCGCGCACCGGCACCAGATCGAGATTGATTTCGATGCCGCTATTTCCTTTGGCGGACATTTCCGAACTGCAACACGTCAAGCCGGCGGCGCCCATATCCTGCACGCCGACAATCAAATCTTCTTTGATAATCTCGAGAGTAGCTTCAAGCAGCAGTTTCTCTGTAAACGGATCGCCGATCTGCACTGACGGCCGTTTCGATTCCGACTTGGAGGAAATCTCTTCCGAAGCAAAAGTCGCACCGTGTATCCCGTCGCGTCCGGTTGACGAACCGACGATGAACACCGGATTACCTGCACCTTTGGCGGTCGCCGAAGCCATGCGGTCCTTTCGGCAGATTCCGACGGCCATGGCATTGATCAGCGGATTCGCGTAATAGCAGTCCTCGAAATAGACTTCGCCGCCCACTGTCGGTACGCCGAATGAGTTGCCGTAGTCGCCGATACCGCGAACTGCGCCATTAAACAAGTAGCGCGAACGGGCCTCGGAAAGCTGTCCGAAACGGAGAGAATTCAGTGCCGCAATCGGGCGTGCACCCATGCAAAACACATCCCGCAGGATTCCGCCAACACCGGTCGCGGCGCCCTGATAGGGTTCGACCGCCGAAGGATGATTGTGCGATTCGATCTTGAACACGACCGCCAGGTCATTTCCCAGATCGACTGCTCCCGCGTTTTCCTCGCCGGCTTCGGTGAGAAGCGCCTTACCGGAACGGGGCAGGGTCTTGATTAACGAGATCGAATTCTTGTATGAGCAATGTTCCGACCACATCACCGAGAATATCCCTAACTCAGTGAATGATGGTTCGCGGCCCAATATTTTCTTGATTTTCTCATATTCATCCGGCATCAGGCCGTGATCTGCTACTAATTGTGGGGTGATTTTCGGTTCCGCCATTGATCCTCCGTCACGGAAAGAGCGGAATGATACGACTCTTTGAGGGAAAATCAACGGGAATTGTAGGGAAAGAACATCTGCGGGTGGGTGCGAATTCACTCGCGCACTGAAGTTTGGACATAAAAATGCCGGGAGACCCAATTAGTTACTAACCGATACACGGTTTAGGTGACCCTGCTCATCCATTGGGCAGGCATCCCGAGAGTAATTACGGTGCGCTCCTCGCTACCACGGTGGGTGCATCTGGAGCCGACCAGGCCGGGGATATCCGGTCTAAGTATTTGGGTCTCCCGGTCGCATTTATTATACGAATCTGTTAAACTCCTGTGAAGCATTATTTTATGGTCTGAAAAAAATAGTTAGGAAGGGCTTGATTTTCCGGAGAGAATCCGTATTATGAAAGTCTAAACTTTTCGGAGGTATCGAAATTGTCGAGAGCTTGTGATATTTGCGGTAAGGGTCCCCAGTTTGGGCATAACGTTTCCCACGCCCACAACCTGACCAAACGCCGCTTCAATCCGAATCTGCGTACCGTCCGCGCCCGCCACGAGGGCAAGGTCGCCACGATTCGCGTCTGCACCCGCTGCATCAAAGCCGGTAAAGTCGTCAAAGTCTACTAATTCGCCGCAGTCGGAATCATAATCGATTTCGACTCTGCCGGCTAATTCCCTTTCATATTCAATGCAAAACCGATCAATTCGGTGTATTCGCATTTGTGTGCGATTTTGTAGGCGCTTTCGAAGGCGGGCAGAAGTTCGGCAGTTCCGAACTGCTTCCGGTGTTAGATAGTCGTTTTCCCTCGCCCTCTGGGAAAGGGATCCAGGGTGAGGGCGTTTCCGCATCAACCGTGATGGTACTTCCGCGTTAGGCGACTTACCAAAAAACAACCCCCGCCTCTTGCGAGACGGGGGCGAAACGTGCATAACCCAAGTTGTCGTGGTAGGGTCGGTTATCTCAACTTGATTTCTCTATCTCATGCGATTGCGCAGGAATGCCGGTATCTCCAGATCCTCCTGATCAATTTCATCTGAACCATTCGTAACAAATTCGTCGCTCTTCATTTCGCCTTCAGCACCGACAATGTGCGGCACGGTGGCGCGTTCAAGAGTCCTCTCGAACAGGTCGACCGGCTCGACCACGCGTTCAACGCGCTCAAAGCGTTCAACCATCTCGCGCTTGGCGCTCCCGAATCCGGTGGCGATGACCGTCACCCGAATCTCGTCATCCAATGTCGGATCAATCACTGCGCCGAAGATGATATTGGCATCGGAACCGGCGGCGTCATATATCACCGTGGTCGCTTCGTTGACTTCATACAGCGTCATGTCCGGCGAGCCGGTGACATTCATCAGCAGGCCCTTGGCTCCGGAAATAATCACGTCCTCGAGCAGCGGAGAATTGATCGCCATGCGTGCCGCGTTGGCGGCTTTGTTCTCGCCGCAACCGTAGCCGGAACCCATCATCGCATCGCCCATTTCCATCATCACGGTGCGGACATCAGCAAAGTCACAATTAATCAGGCCGGGGATGGTGATCAGATCGGAAATTCCTCGTGTAGCGCGAAGCAGAACGTCGTCAGCCATCATAAAGGCTTCGGTAAGTCTGGTCGACGGATCGACAATCTGCAACAGGCGCTGGTTCGGAATCACTATCAACGTATCAACGCGCGACTTGAGTTCTTCAATTCCTGCCAGTGCGCGATTGATGCGCTTGCGGCCCTCGAATTCAAATGGCTTGGTGACGATCGCAACAGTAAGTGCGCCCATTTCGCGGGCGATTTCGGCGACGGTCGGAGCCGCACCAGTGCCGGTGCCGCCGCCCTTTCCGGCAGTGACAAACACCAGGTCGGCGCCGTCAAGCAATTTCGCAAACGCCTCGCGGTCTTCCTCGATCGCCTGCTTGCCGACTTCGGGACGCGCCCCGGCGCCGAGGCCGCGGGTGATGTTTCTGCCGATCTGCATCTTGTGCTCGGCTTTGGAGAATTCGAGTGCCTGCGAATCGGTGTTGACCGATATAAACTCCACGCCGTTGAGCCGTTGGTCGATCATGCGGTTGACGGCGTTGCCTCCTGCCCCGCCGACGCCGACTACTTTGATCTTCGCGTAGCTGGCAAAATCTGCTGCAAAATCAAATGACATATTCCTACCTCGTCCTTGGGTTTTCCTACCTAAAAGTTGAACAACGAATTGAACACTTTTTCCAACCTGTTAAATGCGCGATTCCACACCCCTGCTTCGTGACTGCCCTTGTTGGGATGGTCGATGCCGTAGCGGACCAGGCCAAAGGCGGTCGAATACATGGGATTGGTTACGATATGCGACATGCCGCCAAATCCGCGCGGTGTCCCGACACGTACCGGCAGATCGAATACCTGCTCGGCCAAGACATCGATGCCGCGCAGCAGCGAGCCGCCGCCCGTTAGCACGATGCCGCCCGCAACCGACTGATAGAAATTGGTCCTCTTCAGCTCCAGCAGGACCATTTTGAAGATCTCTTCCACCCGCGGCTGAATAATGCTCGCAACAACGCCCAGTGAGAC
>CAUJJY010000275.1 GCA_963205155.1 Candidatus Zixiibacteriota bacterium
CAGAGAACCAGAGAAGAGAATCGGGTATTTCCACTGATTGGCGGTGATGATCTGTTCAACCATCTGGTCGGCGACGGTGGTTATCTGACCGGTTTCCTGATCACGATAAGCCATCAGGACGTGTTCCCACCCGCCGCGCAGACGGTCGACAAATGGTTTGAGCGGGCGGGTTGAAGCAAGACTTTCCCATTGCATCTGCTCATCAGTGAGGTTGATCGGGACGCCCATTTGGTGTTTCAGTTGCAGCTGGTACCAGTCGGTTTGGATAAGGGAAAGATTGGCAACGCGAACATCGCGGCGAAGACCGTAAACCTCTTGCAGGCACCAAAGCGGGAAAGTGTCGTTGTCGCCGCCGGTAAAGAGTATGGCATCCTGCGGACACGACATTAGATAGTTGTAGGCATAGTCGTATGCGAGGAAATTATTGGAGCGGTTGTTGAAATTGTAGTTGGCGCCAATCGTTATCGCCGGGAAGATAAAGGTGATCACCCCGAGAGCAACGGTGACCAAAGTTCGACCCTGCAGTTTCAGCCAATCAATCAGAAAATTGAGAACGACAAACAACCCCATGCCGATGCAGAGCGCGAAGGTGATGAAACCGGGCGTGAAGAAGTAGTCGCGGTCACGGACCTCGAGCTTGTTCAAGCCGGTGGACGGGTCAATCATTGAGCCGTCGGCAAAGTTCATATAAAGCACCAGTCCAAGGGTGCCGGCGAAAAGAATCAGGGCGAAAAACGTTCCGACTCGCCATTTCCATTTGATCAGTGCGATGATTCCAATGATGGCTAAAATGAATGGTATGGTAAACAGCATTCCCCCGAAGCCGAATTGGTCCATCAAGAAACCGCCAAAGCCAATGCGCGGGAAATCACCGAGTTGGTGTTCCCAACTGGCGCGACGTTTGAACATCTTCTCGAACATCGATTCGGAACCGTACTGCTTGCGCTGTAAGTAACCATAGAAGCGTTCCCAATCGGCGGGATTGTTCTGGTTGATGGCGGGTTTCTCGGCGGCGCGAATCGGAATATAGGCATGTGCGGAGAAGCCGATCATGGCGGCGACGCTTAAGCCCAGCGCCAACGCCCAGCCGGAATCGCGTTTCTGGATAAAACCAATCAAAGAGATCACCAGCCAAACCGGGACCAGCACGAGGAACCAAGAGACGTTGGCGGCTACTGTAAACAAGACGATGCCGCTGATCCAGAAGCGGTAGTCCTTGCGCAGGCGCTCGTCGACGGAAATGACAAAAATGAAAATTGCCGGCATGGCAAGGAACGAAGTCATGTGAATCGCGACGGAGAGCAGGCTTATGTAAGCGATCATTATCAAGTACTTGATCGAAGACGTCTGCTGGCGATGGTCGTACCAAAGAAGCGAAAGCCAGATCAGGGCAAAGTAAATGGCCATCGCGATGGCGTAGACCTCGGCTTCGACGGAGTTCGACCAATTGGTGCGGCTGAAGGCAAACAGCAATGCTCCGGTGATTGAACAGAGATAGGCGAGCAATAAGCGGCTGCGATTTTCAGTGACTCCGGGCAGGAAGCGAAGGAGCCGAACGGAAACGACGTAGCCCATCGTTGCCGCTGCAGAGGCGCTGAAGACGGACAAGAGATTGATTCGATGCGAGATATCTGAAGCGATCGGCAGCAGCGAGAAGATACGGCCAATCAACAAGTAGAGCGGGTTACCCGGCGGGTGGGCAATGCCAAGGATATAGGAGCAGGCGATGTACTCGCCACAATCCCAAAACGGCACTGAACGCTGGACGGTCATCAGGTAGACGATCAGCGAGACGAAGAAGACAATTCCACCACCGGCAAGATATGCGTAGTCGCGTGTTTTATTCTGAAACAGTGTTAAGCCTCTCTACATCAATAAAAGTTCGCATCAGCCGACAAATATATAGAATTTGGAATAACAAACAACCCCTTTGACGGAGGTTTCAATGTTAACCTGGTGCGGATTATTGTTTACTCTTGGGATTGCCGCGTTTCTTGACTCGATCTTCAACTATGGAAATATCTTCCGGCAGATCAACTCGGTGCTGTTCATGTTGACTTCATTGGGATTGCTGGTGCGCACGACAACCAAAATGAAGACAAGGACGATTGAGAATTACCAGAAGCGTATCGAGCAACTCGAACAAGAAGTGCGCGAATTCAAAGGCGAGAAAAAAGTCAGGGTCTGACGCTGATAACTTAGGGTTAGGACTTGGTCTTAGCCGGCTGTGCGCAGAGAGTTCTTTCCGTCCGTTGTAGCTTCTTGCGCACGTCTTCGACATTCAGACTATTGGGGTGATTCAGCAGCACTTGCTGGTACATGGAGCGCGCCAGTTCGCAGTTGTGCTGGCGATCGGCGTAAAGATCTCCCTTGCGCTCAAATGCGATTGGGGCATAAAAACTTGCCGGGTAGCGCGCGATTAGAGAGTCATACTCTGCTAATGCCTGCGCATCCTGATTCAATACTTGATAAACTTCCCCGGAACTTAACCACGCCAACTCCGGCAAGATCGCGCCGGAGCGGTCCTTGAGTTTTGCAAGCTCTACCAACGCCTGTGGAAATTCGAATCGGAATCTTGCAAAGAGGGCTGTCGCGAAGATCCGCAGAGTGGCTTCTTCCATCCCAGCATACTCGCTGATCAGCATAATACGGCGCAGGCAGTCATTGACGAAGACACTCTTGGGGAACGCGTTCATCATCTTGCCATACGCCTCGCGTGCGGCTTCGAAATTTCCAATAAAGAATTGCAGTTCCGCACGTTTGAAAAGCAGCTCTTCCTGATTGCGTTGCGGAAGCTGGTTGGTGTTGACAAGCGCATAGATCGAATCAGCCAGGATCGCATCCCCCAGCGCCAAGTGACAGTCGCCGATTAACATCTTGGAGGCGGCCGCAAGCGGCAGGCGCGGATATTTTCTGGTGACTTCCTCGAAAGTGCCAACGGCACCGAGCGGATCGCGAAGCCCCTGGAATGTAACAACACCAAGCGAGTAAAGCGCTTCGGAGACATCGCGATCATTCGGGGCGAGGGTGATGATTTCTCGATAGAGAGCAGCAGCCGACTGGAAATCGCCGCGCTCGAATTTAGATTCTGCGAGAATGAATTGCGACTGGACCAAGAGCGGCGTCTTGGGCAGAGCGGCAATTTGCGCGCAGGCTTTGTCGACCATTTCGTAAGCGCCGTTATCGCGGGCAACGCGGGCGAAATAGAGCAGATTTTTGCCGAGACCGTTTTCTAACGAGTCAACAATACGGAAACGATCGAGAGCCTTGTCGTATTCGTCTTGCGCTACGAGATAGTCGCCGTAGAAGCGTTGGGCATCCTTGTGGCCGGGGTTGCTTTTGACAATATCAGACAGCGCCTTCTCGAGGCCGGTGTCATATTCTTCCAGCGCATCAAGTTTGATTAAGTTGGCTACTCTGCCGGTCACATAGATATTCTGGGTGGTATCGATCTGGACCATGACAAAGTATTCCCGAACAGCCTCACCGTAGTTGCGCATAACTTCGTAAAGTTGCGCCAGCTTGCGCGCGAATTGACGCGGTTGATTCAACTTGACGCGTGATTCCTGGAGGAATTTCACGGCGTCGGCATAATAGCCGTTAGTCATGAAAATGTCCGCCGCGCTTTCATAGATTTGTGCGTCGTTGGGCGTCAAGTCGATGGCGACGTCGATCTGTTTTCTGCCCTCGTCAAGCTTGCCTTGTCGCAAGTAGATACCGGCGATCTCGAGCTGAATGCCGGACTTCTGGAACGGTTGGCTGGCTCCAAGTCGCCGTTCAAGAATGACCAAGGCCGAATCATAATCCTTGGTGCAGACGTAAGCGTTCTTGAGGGCGGTGACGATGCGTTCATCATTGGGATAGCGATCATAGAGCGGCCGCAGTTGCGCGACGGCTTCGGTGCATCGTCCGGCAAAGATCATGGTTTCGGCGTTCTTGGCGCGCTGCATCTCCAATTGCGATTGCGCGCGTGAAACCGACGCCAGAGCCATTAGCACTGACGCCACGATTATGAGGAGTGTTGATTTTCTGATACTCATTTATTCGGCTGGTTGGCGTTGACCGAACGGAAGTACTCCTTGATGAGTTCTTCATATTCCGGCGGATAGCCTTCGTTCATGTACTTCTGCAGGCGATCCTGATAGCTCTGCCGCGAAGCCGACTCGAACTTGAGCTGTTCCGGAGAAGCGCGGAGAATATCCCGAGCCGATTCGGCCTTACGCTCTTCAGAGAAATCCTGGCGCTCCATGGAGCGCTGGAAATCAAGCATGCGGGAGTGGATCTTGTGTTGGCGCGGTAATGTCTGTTCGGTGACTTGGCCGCTCTCGAGGTCTTCAACTACCTTTTCAACTTCTTTGTCAAGTTCATCGAGTCGACCGAGGATTTCTTTGCGAGCACCCTGTTCTTTCTGGAGTTCGCCGAGGCTTTTGCGAACAGCACTTTGCTCGGCTGCAAGGCGTCCCAGTTCACCGGGATTGGGTTTTGAATTGCCCGGTTTATCGCATGACGATGCGGTCTTGTTGTTGAGTTGCTTCTGTTGCTGCGAAAGTTTGTTCATCTTCTGGAACATATTCTCATTATCACAGCGTCCGCTATTGCACATTTGTTGACTTTGCGTGGATTGCATCAGTTGATTGGCAGCCTGATTGAGCGAGAACATGGCGTCCTTCTGCATCCGCATGGCATTGGATCCGTTGCGTTTCATCAACTCTTCGGTCGATTGATTCATCGATTCGCGGGCTTTGTCCATCAGTCCGCCAATTTCCTGTGAATAAAACGGCGATTCCATCGAAATCTGCTTGAGCTTGGTATCGAGCGATTCCATAGTGCGCTGAAGCGCCTGCTGTTCGGCCGCGAGTTGTTGCAGTTGCGGCGAGGTGGGATCCGCCGTTTCCGCACGATTGATGACATCTTCCTGCTTGTCGGAGACGTAGAGAATTTCGTTGGCGGCTTCCTTCATTTTTTCAGCTGATTTTTGACCTTGATTGCTATTGAAGGAGTCTTTCATTTGCTGCATCTGATTCTGCATCTTTTTGAGGCTGCTCATGGCCTGCTGGCCGGCCTGTCTGGAAGACTTCTTGTTTTTCTGCTTCAGCTGGTCGGTCATCTCCTGCATTGCTTCACTGGCTTCCGGTTCGCGACTGGCCTCGAGGAACTTCTGTGCATCTTCCTGCTGATCGAGCTTGAGTTCTTCCAGCATCTTCTGCAGTTCGTCTGCCTGCTTCTGCAGTTTATCGAGATCTTCCTTATTTTGCTGTTCGCGCGGTGACAATTCGGAAAGCTGCTGTTCCGGTGTTGATTCGGTCTTGTCGTTCACCGACTGCTGCTTCTCGATGATCTCTTCGAGTTGGCGAACCATGTTTTCCATTTTTTGCTGCGCCTGCATGAATTTGAGCATCGCGATGGTCCGTTCCAGTTTCTCTTTGATGTCTTCCTGCGAGACTTGCATTTCTTCGGCGGCTTTCTGCATTTCTTCCGGCGACATCTTTTCCATCGCCTCTTGCAGTTTGCGCATAGCCTCTTTCATCTCCGGCGTGGCGACTTCCTGGAAGAGTTTCTGGAGTTCCTGCAGTTTCTGCATGATTTCCAGCGAGGTCATGTCGTTTTTGCGCATTTCCTCTTTCATCTGCTCCATGCGTTCGCCGATCTTCTCCATCGACTCAACGAGTTCCTGTTGGTTGTCGAGCGCCTTCTGGAGTTCCTGTTTCTTTTCCCAGTCCATTTCTTTGTTGGAAAGCAGCTCTTCCTGCAGTTTTTCGGTGTTCTCAAGAAGCTGTTGCTGGGTTTCGCGCAGTTTTTCGAGTTCGCTGATTTGCGCTTCGCCTTCATCTTCGAGGTAAGCAAATTGTTCTTCGATCGACGGCAGGCGCGCTACGAGCAATTGTGAAAGGGCGCTCTTGGGGCCGGTAATATTGTCGTTGTCGAAAACCTCGAATTGATATTCGACCCAGCCGCCGGGTTCAAGACCGACATCGCCGAGACTCCAGGGATAGCGCACCTCGATATTGCGTCCGGACTGCCGGTCAAAGGGGATGTCAATCTTGCGGGCGAAGGTTTCGCCCTGGATGCTGAACACGCGATAGTGAAGTTTGAGATCGGAGAAACCGAAGTCGTCAAAA
>CAUJJY010000276.1 GCA_963205155.1 Candidatus Zixiibacteriota bacterium
TGTTGAGTCAACATAGACCGTATCAGCAGGCGGAGACTTGATCGCCAGCGAGTCCTTTACGGGTGATGCAGTCTTTATCGAGTCTTTCCCGGCTGTGACCAAAGTCGAGTCCGTCTGTGTGGGGGCCTTTGTCGAGTCTAACCTGGCTGCATGCACGGCCAGAATCGAGTCACGCCGGGCCGCGGCCGCTAACGTATCGACAGCAGAAACGTCTGTGCGGCCGATCATGTCGGAAAGCCGGACTATACTATCTCCGGGAGCTGCCTTCACGCTATCCTTCGCCGCCATTGCCTTGGCGATTTCATCGGGACTCAACCCCTTAGCGCGATCGGCTGCGATTACCGGCTTGTCAACACTGTCAGACTCCGCGCCTTTGGCGGTATCACTAACCGTCACCGACTTGACGGTATCCTGAACAATTACCGACTTCGAAGAATCAGTCGTGACAACTGAGGCAGTCGAGTCCGCACCGGATACCATCAATGAATCAACGATAATCGGTAGTTTTGTCGAGTCTAACACAATGGTGGAATCACTCTTTGCCGCTGCCGAATCTACAGCTGTCACAACAGTGTCCACTTTTGGCGTCGGTCTCGGCTTTGTCGCTGGAACGAATTCCATCAACTGAATTTTCGCTAAAGCAAATTCCGCTTTGGGAACCAAGCGAGAATCTGGAAATTCATCGATCAATCGCTGAAACAGCGATCTTGCCGAATCCAGATTCTCGGCATCAAAAAGCTGATTCTCTGCCAAGCTGTACAGTTTGTCCGGATAGTACTCGTATGGTTCGGCGCCCTCCAGGTCGAGAAGTTCAACTGCCTTCTGCAACGCATCCGATTGCGGGTACTGGTCGATCACTTTTAGATACTGCGCTCGGGAAGCTACTGTATCCTGATAGTGGTTTTCCAGTATCCAGCCGATCGCGAGAAGCGAACGCGGAGCCAGCGGGCTCTCGGGACCAAGTTCGATGATCTTCTGGTACTCCTGCATTGCCGAATCGGGACGATTCAATTCTGTCCGGTACATCTCAGCCAAAAGGTATCGGCTCTCCAGCGCACTATCAAGCGAGTCGGAACCGACGGCCGTCAAATAGGTTTCGACCAGCTTGATATCCGCGACTTTCTCCATCGCCATCGTCCGCCAATCGCCGCCGCGTTGCTCCTTACCCGCCGCTTCATACATGTCCTTGGCAACCACCAGATCGCCCCAATCTTCTTGAGCGATTTCGCCTAGACGGTAATAAGCCTCGGCTGATTCAATTCGCTTCACGAAATTCTCGCCAATTTCGTTATAGAGCAGTATCGCTTCGCGCTCGTTCCCCAGCAGCTTGTTGCCCTCGGCAATACGCAACAGAATATTGCCAAGCTGCACCGAGTCCTGCTGTTCTGCGCGTAATTTCTCGAACAAGACCAATCCGGCTTGTACGCTGTCGATCTTGAACAGGGCGCTTCCTTCCCGGTAGCGGGCATCGAACTTTGTCTTTTCGACCTGCGTCGTCGCACCCGCACGGGCAAATGACTCTGCAGCCTCGGCGTATCTCTCCAGCTTGAACTGCAATTCGCCCATTTTGAAATAGACGTCAGCGGTACGGAAATTTGAGCTGTACTTGGTAACAAACTGCTGATAAAAATCAATAGCTTCTGCATCCAGCTCCTGCTTGGCGCTCATTTCAGCCATCAGATAAGTGGCTTCAGCCCGCCAGCTGTCGTTCTTGCTCGACTCGATGAATTCGACGAAAACTTCCTTGGCCAGCACATAGTTTTCGAGTTGGTACCGCGACTTGCCCAGGAAGAATCGCGATTCGTCGGCATACTTCGAATCCGGAAAATTCGAAAGTAGTTCGCGGAACTTGCGCTCGCCCTTGGCAAAATCACCCAGATAGTAAAACGACTTGCCAATGACAAACAGCGCGTCGTCGACCCATTTCGAGGTTGGATGCTCGCTCAATACCTTTGAAGCTTTTGTAATCGCGTCCTTGTATCCCTTGATCTCGCCCCCCGACGCCTCATCGCGGTTTGCCTGCTTCCGCGATGACTCCGCTTGGTTGAAGTTCTTGCGTGCCAGATAGAACGTGTTGTAATAGACACAACTATTCACCGTGCCCGCTAAAGCCAGTAGCAGGCAGATGTACAAGTAGAACTTCCCTGGAGGCATCTTCAATTTCATATCCGTCCTAATCAACAACTGTGTTGGGTCGCGATTTGTCGTCGACTCTGATTTGGTCCCAGAGCGCGGATAGTACTTCCCCTGATGGTGCGTGGAATACCTCATCAGCGTGAGGACTGATTCTCGTCTCTTCCAGATTGATCTCCACCAAATAGGCCCCGCGCCGCTTGGCGATGACCGGCAAGTCTGCCGCCGGAAAAACTAACGCCGACGTCCCGATGCTCATAAACAGCTCCGCCGATCCCGCCGCCACAATCGCCGCGTTGAGCGCAGCCTCCGGCAACAGTTCACCAAACCAAACGACGTCCGGTCGAATCATCCCGCCACAGGAACACTTCGGAATTTGATCCGTCGCAAAAGCCGATTCCGGCGCTGGACGGCCACAGCGGAGACATTTGTTCTTATGTATGTTACCGTGCAACTCTATCACTTGTTCCGAGCCTGCCCGCTGGTGCAGATTATCGACATTTTGCGTCACGAGAGTGAACTTGCTTAGGTGTTTTTCCAGCTTCGCAAGCACCTCATGACCCGGATTCGGCTGCGCTTCCCCAATCAGTTTTCGTCGCCACGAGTACCACTCCCAAACCAAAGTCGGATTAGCCATGAAGCCATCAATCGAAGCTAGTTCCTCCGGGCTAAACTTCGCCCACAGGCTGTCGCTGCCGCCTCGAAAGGTCGGCACACCCGACTCTGCCGACACACCTGCCCCTGTCAGAACTACTGTCCGGGCATTATCGCGCAGAAGCTTCACCAAATGCTCCGAAGGCATCATTCGGCAAATATACCCTTTCGCGATTGTCTGTCAAGATAACGCTGGTAATAGCTGTTGCTGATGTCTGAAGGCACGATTATTATACATCAATGCGACACCCCCTGCTCCCGTTTTTGTTAGTTTTCGCGTTTTTCGCGTCACCCCTCTGCGCACAGCCGGACAGCCTGATCATCTCTGATTCCACGCGGGTACTTCGGACCGACAAGGCGCGTCGTTCGCCGATGGGCGCCCTGCTTCGCTCCGTCGCCGTTCCGGGCTGGGGCCAGTTCTACAATCACAAGTACATCAAGAGCGCTGTCGTCTTCGGTGCCGAATCATTTTTTATCTTCAAATCGGTGCAATGGTGGAAGAAAACCGAGGACCAATACGACCTCGTTCAGCAATCAGAATCAGGACGCGACTTCACCACTTATCTGAACTACCGCGACCGCCGCAATGATTATCTCTGGCTAACCGGTTTGGCCGTATTCCTAAGCATGTTCGACGCCTATGTCGATGCCCACCTGTCCGGATTTGATGTCGACCTAACGCCCGATTTTGAAGACGAAGCGGTCGGGGCGCACATCAATATCAAGTACACCTTCTAGTCTCGGCTTGGCCCCTCTCTCAACTGTTTCTTTGCGAAACGCTTTCTATCATCGCGGTCTCACTATTTGCTCATAATCAATGATGAGTTAATACCCATATGCCGACAAAGTATTCAAGGGAAACAAGGGAGTAAACCGCAGGGTGAACCAAGAGTCAATGCAAATCACAGCGCCGACCTCCGCCGGACTGCATCGTCATTTCGACGCCGGCGAAGTCATCTTGCGTGAAGGTGACTCCGGGTGCACTCTGATGTACTTGCTCGCCGGCACCGTCAGTATCTTCCGGGACAATATTCAAATCGCCGTCGGCGGCAGCGGTCAGTTTTTCGGGGAAATGTCCCTGCTCGAGAATTCGCCGAGATTCGCCTCCGTCATCGCCGAAACCGAGTGCGATGCCATTGAATATGACATCAATGAGTTCCTGAAACTTGTCCGCGGAAAACCGGAATTCGCCGTTGCTATCATGCGCAATCTTAGCCGCAAACTGCGAGACTCCGACTCAACCCGCGTCGCCGAACTCGAAGAAAACAACGAGCAGCTTCAATCTAAGAATGCGGAATTGGCACGCGTCAACGATTTCCTCGAAAAAGTCATCGATCGATCGCCCGCCGGTATCGCGATTATCGATCAGGACGGGCAAGTTGAGCTGCTCAACCCCGCCGGTCGTCGGATGTTGGCGCTCGAACAGGCTGAACTACCGATCTCCCTATTCAATTACTTCGTCGAGAGCAATCCGCTGCAAGACTTGCGCATCAGCAAACTATCGACTTGGGCCGGGCAATATACCATCAATCTCGGAACAGCGGCCAGAACCTTCTTCGTTTCGATCTCCAATACCCGCGCTACTTCAAGTCATGACCGGTACCTGATCAATTTCGAAGATATTTCCGAATTGATCGAACTGAACGAGCAAATAGTGAAACTCGACCGCTTCGCAACTGAATCGGAAATGGCCTCCGAATTCGCCCACAGCATTAACAACTACCTGACTGTCATCAGCGGCAATCTCGAACTGCTGCAACTCCGCATCAGCAGAGACTCCGACGAAAAGTCCGCACGACATATCGATACCATGCGCGCAAGTGTCGAATCAATCTCAAACTATGTCGAAGGGTTGATGGGTACGCGCGACGACTCCGGTGTATTCCTGCGCAAAAACCTCGCCGAGACTGTGCGCGTTATGGCGCGCGTACTCCGGCCGCAGAAACGCTTCCGCAATATCGACGTGGCGACCAACATCGCGCTCGACTTCCCCAAACTGGTCAACTTCTGCGAAACGCAAATCCAGCAGGTGCTGCTGAATCTGCTGATCAATGCCGCTGATGCGCTCAACAGTCAGAGCGAAAATGATTCGCCGCGGATCGTTGTTACTCTAAGACATGACTCTCGCGCAGCCAAAGTCTTAATCAGCATCTCCGATAACGGTCCCGGGGTCGCGCCGGAGCGGTTGCCCGAGTTGTTCCAGCGTCGCTTCACAACTAAAGAAAAAGGCCACGGAATCGGCCTGATCACAGTCAAGAAGATCATCGATTCTCATAACGGCACCATTGAAGTCACCTCCACCGTCGGTCAAGGCACGACTTTCCTGATAACCATTCCCGTTTGAGGTTGAAACGATGCCGGATACGCTTTTCTTCCTGATCCTTGGACACATCTTCGGCGACTTCGCCCTGCAAACGGATTACATGGCCAAGCATAAGGGGACAAACAAGGCTGTATTATCGCTTCATGTCTTCATCTATGTCGTCACGGTCGCTGCCTTCTGGTGGCTCGGAGAGTTTCTTCTGGGCCAACGCCCGTTTCCGACACCGTTCGCAGGCGCGATTCTGGCCACTCTTTATGTCCAGCATTGGCTGCAGGATCAGTTCAAGTCCACTAAAACCAACGGTGGCAAACACGCTTTCTTCGTCGATCAGGCGGCGCACCTCGCCGTGCTCTATATCATTCGCATAATCTACTAGGAGTGGAGCAAATTGAAATCCGCGGTCGCCCGCTACTTGCCTGACCTTCTCCGTGAATGGCATCTCCACAACCGCGCCGCGGAACACACCGTCACACAACATGCGCGAATTCTGCTCTTTGCCGACGCCAGCGGCTTCACCGTCCTGACCCGGAATCTCTCCATGCAGGGTCGCGTCGGGTTTGAGCATCTCACTGACTTGCTTAATAATTTCTTTGATTCTGTGGCGGAAGACATCGCGCGCCACGATGGTGATATCTTGAAATTCTCCGGTGACGCCGTATGGTGCTGTTTCCCGGAAAATACCGACATCCTCCAGGTCTACGCCGAAATGCTCTCGACAATTGAAGCCATCAATCGCGAGCAGCCGGTCTGCCGGCAATTCCCCTTATCAATGCACGCCGGCGCAACGCGCGGCACGCTGGATCTCCTCACTGTTGCCGCCGCCAATGGCCGTGCTGAATTCGAAATTTCCGGCTCTTCCATTCTTGCGGCATACCGTGCCTGTGATCTCGCCAAGGCCGGAGAGCTCTGCGTCACATCAGACTTCGCCAATTCGTTTTCACTTTGCGAAGAGGTGCGACGTGACCAGGACTTCGTCATCATTAGGCCCCAACCCAAGGCAGCAGCACAATGCAACCGATGCACGTTCGCCTCCGATGACTCCGGCTTGGTTGATGAATCACTCGTCAAGTACGTCCCGGAAGCACTGCGCAAACGCATTCTTACGAATTCCAAAGAGTCGACTCTCGACAGCGAGCATCGCCAGGTGTATGTCGCGTTCGTCAATGTCCAGCCGCTCTCGGAAAACGCGGACTCCGCCACCCTGCAGAATCATCTGGCGATAATCATGAATGCGATTCACGATTCAGGCGGCACAGTCGCTCGTATTGACCCTTTCGGCTCCGGCCACAAAGTGCTGGCTTTGTTTGGCGCCATTGTCGCAACCGGCAATGATGCACAGCGGGCCCTCAAAGCAGCGGTCGAGATTTCCGCAGTTGAGTCCGCGGCCTTTGTCAACCGCATCGGCCTGACCGCCGGACCTCTGCTCTGCGGCGAGGTCGGATCACAACGACGCCGTGAATTTACCGTCATGGGCAATGCTGTCAATCTGGCAGCCAGGCTAATGACAAAATCGGAACCATCCGGTCTGCTGCTCGATGAGCAGTTTCATCAAGCCGTCGCAAACTCCTGCAAAACACATCCTTTGCAGCTAAGTCTCAAAGGGTTCGATCTGCCGGTTACAGTATATGCCTTCGATTCATTGCGGGAACACCACTCCAAGCTCCGTCCTCCCCGCCAATTCTTCGGGCGCGTCGCGGAGTTGGAGAGATTGCGCCTGGCACTGACGCAATCAGCTTCCGTCGGTCCAATCTGGCAGGCTATCTCGGGTCCCGTCGGAATCGGCAAGACCTCGCTTGCAGCTTTCACAGTCGAGAACGTCGCGACAGACAAGATCATTTATCTCGATGAATCAGACAGTCAACTCCGCCACGGCGGTTGGCTAATATACGAATTGCTTCTGCAGTCATTCTGTATCAGAAGCGCCGGTGAGTTTCTGGAAAAGGCGACAGACCACCTGGGCAGTCAATGGCTGCCCTTAATGGAGAGCATCGCGGGCAAGCCGATTTCAGGCGACGGCAGCCTTTCAGACCTGACACCGGAACTGCGCGCCGGCAAAACCGCGGAACTCGTCTCCACCTGTCTCGAACAATCTCTCGATGGCAAAGTGCTGATTCTCGACAATCTGGAATCGCTTGATACTCTGTCAACGTCCATCCTGCGCGCACTGATTTCCCGACTCTCGTCGTGTCGTTGTCTGGTGCTCTTGCTTGACGATGACGATCGCTGGAGTGATGCCGGACCAAACGTGACTGCACTCTCTGTCGAAGGACTTCCCGAACCTGATATCTGCTCGTGGCTGGAAACTGTCTTCGTCCGCGGCAAGCGCGAATCTGACTTGGAGAGCCATCTCATCACTGCATCAGCCGGAAGCCCGCTGATCATTGAAGAGACACTGCAGTACTTGATCAAATCACAGGCAATTGCCCATGTGAGCGAAGAAGAGCGGTTCGATGTAGTCGCCGCCGTTGGCGAAATCGCCTTGAGTGGCAGGCTCGAAGAATTGCAGTTGGCGCGATTCGACCAGCTTCCCGAAGAGCATCGTAACTTGCTGAAGGCCGCTTCAGTATTTCCGCACACCTTCACTGCAGCAGATCTGGCACTGCTCAAAAGCGACTTGGAGTTTGAATATATCGAGTCAGCATTTGGCCTCCTCTGCGAATCGGACCTGCTTGTCGCAGATCGAAGGACGGATTCGACATCGGCGCAATATCGATTCCGACGTAATATTCTCCGCGAAACAATTTACAACCGCACTCCCGTCTTACAGTTGCAAAACTGGCATGCACGAGTCGCCGACAGTCTGCTCCAAGGCAACCGCGAAGATACAGTGCAGGAGTTGGCTTATCATCTCGCCCGGGCAAACCGCCCTGTTGAAGCGTTCCACTTCAATCTCAAAGCAGCGATCTGCGCGATTGAGGCAAGTCTGCCCCTGCCGGCCGGAGGTTACTTCCGCGAATGCGAAGCCTGCTTCCAAACCCAGCAAGCCTCGACAATTCCGTTATCTGACCAGTTCGATTTCTTCCGCCGTGCTTCCGATTTCTATATAGGCGAGGGCAACTACCGTCAAGCGCATTTAACTGTGAAGCTGTGGCGTCGGCGGGCTAAGGCGGCCGCCGATCACAAAGAACACCACGCCGCCGCCAATCGTCTAGCCCAGCTCCTGTGGAAGCAGTCGCGGTACGCCTCCTGCCGGATTGCGTTGGACTTTATCGAACGGGAATTTCGTTCTTCAGAAATTTTGCTCCTCATTGACTCCTACGCCCTGCGCGGTGAACTTCAGCGCCGCACCGGCAAAATCAAGGAAGCCCAGGAATCGTGCAGTCAGGCCGTTGCTTTCGCCGAATCGGCAGGCGACATTCCTCGCCAGACTCACGCGCTTAACAATCTCGGTCTCGCGTATTGGACTGGCGGCAACCTTGATGAGGCTTCGCAATGTTTCGAGAAGTGCTTGGATCTTCACGAAGCGAAAAACTCTCGTTACCTTGGCGCCCGCATTGCCAATAATCTGGCGATCATTTCTGAAGAGCGCGGCGATTACCTCCGCGCCCGCGAACTTGCCAACCGTGCTCTTGACGCTTTCGCCGACTTTGGCGACCGTCGTAACCAGTCCTACGCCTCTGGCAATCTTGCCAACTTGCTCGTCCACGCCGGCCGGCTTCGTCAGGCCACCGAACTTTTCACTACAGCCGACCGAATATTCGTCCACCTTGGTGAGACCCACCCGCACTTCTATACCGTCGGCAATTTGGGCGATATCGACCTCATTCTGGGACACCTCGGCGAGGCGAAGATCAAGTATCAGGCAGTTCTTGAATTTGCCCGCAGCGCTGGCGACAAAGAGTTGGAAGCAGAAACCGCCGTGCGCCTTACTGAATGTGCATTCTACGGCGGAGAGGGCGCCGATATCGAGGCACTTTATCGTACAGCGATAACGACTGCCCAGGAGGCCGGATCGCTCGAGTATCAGACCCGTGCCACAGTTGGTCTCTGCCGCTACCTGATCGGCATTCGTGATGCCAATCAGGCTCGCACCCAGATTGGCCAATTGCGTGCATTCGCTGCCGAGGCCAAGTCTCTCCGTACACAGAACGAATCAGAGTTCCTGCAGGGAGAAATCGAGCGTATCGCCGGTTCCCCGGCGTTGGCGATCTCCGCCTATCAACGTTGCTGCGAATACGCCCGTAAACAAGAGCAATTCGAGCTTCGCCTGAAATCATTGGTGCGGCTCGCAGAAGTTGACGGTGCGCAAGCTGTGATTCACCTCGATGAACTGGCATTGCTTCTCAAGGACTTTGCCGGCTGGAATGGTCTCCCGCTCTTGAATGAACTGCTATCGTCAAATTACTACCGCTATTTCCGAAGCACCCTTATTGAAGCCTGGAAGACTACGAACATAGGCGCCAGCCAACACTCTATTGGTTGATTCCCCCTCTTTTTCCCGGAATTTTCACTGTTCAAAAAAAGTGTCCTGATCTGAAACACTCTTACGCAGCGTAACCTGTTGCTAAACAACACATTAACTTTTGTCAGGCGAATTGTTCGCCGGTGAAACAATATGGCAGAGCCTTTGCATTAGCTCACCCCGAATGAAGAATGGATCACTATACCACGGCACGATCAACTGTGTCGATAAGGAGGAAAGAGTGAAGCGATCAAGTAAGTCCATGCGGTACGTCTCGATAGTGGGACTCTTGCTTGCCGTCTCTCTTGCACTTTTCATGTTCGCCGGTTGTACTCGCAATGCCGTTAACAGCGACGAGCAGAATCCAACCGATGAAATCGTAAACTCCCAGTACGAAACTGGTGAAGCCGACCAGAACTTCGCTGGCCCGAAAATCACCTTCGATGCCCTGACTCGGGACCTGTCCAGGCTGTTAAAGGAAGCCGAGAAGCTGATTGACAGCAAGGGCGGTATTCTTTCGATTGAACTCGAAACCGGCATAGCCAAGTTTGAAGTACCTACAAGTGCGCTGAAGAGCGCGACCTTGATCTCGATCAAAGTCGCTAATGAGTCAGACCCCAAACTTGGATCACTTTGCG
>CAUJJY010000277.1 GCA_963205155.1 Candidatus Zixiibacteriota bacterium
ATTTCGTAATCAACATTGAATTTGTCCAGCGCTTCGGCTGCGCCTTTCATGACCGGTAGATCCGAATCGCTCCCCATCAAAATCGCGACCAGTGGCTTGTTATCCATTTGAATCCTTTCTCAATCTCTCGACTACTCACCCGGCATTCCCCTGCTGCCGCCAATGACTTTCAGTACGATTAAAACGAATGATATCAAACTCCGGTTGGCGATGCAATTCAAGAAAGTGACTCGAAACTGATCTTGCGCCAAAGACCCGGAGAGATTTTTGTATCCGATGCGCTTGAGCATCGCTATCATTGTCCCATGAGCTTGAAAGAGAAACTCGACGATAACATGTCGTTGGTGGCGGAGTTCTTTCGTTTCGTGCGCCACCGCAAACGCTATTGGCTATTGCCGTTTTTGATTCTGGTTCTGCTGCTCTCCGTGTTCATTGTATTAACCGAGAGCAGCGCGTTCGCACCGTTCATTTACTCATTGTTCTAAGGTACCGACAAGAAACGAACATGAAATTCGGCGACATCATTATAGCGGTTGGAATTACCCTCGCAGTCTTGTTTGCATCCCTATCGCTTTCGAAGCGCGACATCCCCACTACGGAATACAGCACTGCTTACGACGGATTGACCATAACTCATACTGCGGCGGAAGTGACTCGGGGAGAATTGGCGCCGGCACGTCTTGAGGTTAAGGTTGAGGGCGGACTGCTTCCCGACAGCTCCACACTATTTGTTTACCTACACCCCGCCAACAGCCCGGCGGATACGGCGTTCAGGCGCGCTCCCATGCTGACTGTGCCGGGAGAGGGTCTTGTCTACCGCCGCGATTTGCTAAGCCAGGGTACTGGTAAGAAGTTTGAGTACTACATTCGACTTGTCGCCCCCAAGGATACCACGATGGCGGATACGGTTCTGGCGACTATTCCAGAAGGCAACATCTCCAATCCCAGAGCAGTCTTGAGCGTGCTTTTTGAAGGCACGCCACCAAAGAAAATTTTGATTGCCCGCATTGCCGTGATGTTTGCTGGATTTCTACTCTTAGTGCTCTCGATGCTTTCCTCGATGACCTACCCAAAAGATCCGGGCGCATTCGTGCGGGCAGGGAGACTTGCGCTCGTCGGCCTTCTGCTTCTTCTTGTCGGAGTCCTGCTGCTCGGTACCAAGATCGGTCTGGCGACGAACGGCCAAGCCTGGAGTGGAGTTCCGCTTGGAAGCAATCTTAGCGACTCTGTCTCCGCAGTTCTCATATTATTCTGGCTGATAGTGGTTCTCATTCTCCGCAGGCAAATATTCAAAGGCGAATCGTCGGAGGAACTGATTGGGCGAAGAATCCAATACTTGCTGGTTGCCGGAGTGGTGCTCGCGGTAATCACAGCATTGATTCCCGGCGGCATTGGCCGGCTGTAGGGGGATCGCTTATCTTGTCGCGATTTTTCAAGTACACACTCTTCAGTCTGATAATAATCATCAGTGTTTTCGCATTCCTCGAAGGCGCGTTACGGATTCTCGACATAAATCCCCGCGTGGATAACCCTTTCTTCCTTTTGGTGCGCGTCTTTGAATATCCCGATTATTTCAAGAAGGACGCTTCGCTTTTTTGGCGCTTGCGTCCAGACATCAGGGAAGGAACGGAGTTCCTCGTTGAAGGGACATATCGGACGAATTCGCTGGGGCTGCGCGGTCCGGAGCCACTAATAGATACAGCTTCGTCGCAATTGCGTATTGCCTGTTTCGGCAACTCTTGCACCTTCGGTTGGAGACTAGAGGAACCGCAATCTTATCCTGTGAGGCTTGAACAATCGCTCTCAAGTGAACCGCGTGCTAACAACGTGACAGTCTTTAACTGCGGAGTACCGGGGTACTCTTCATTTCAGGGATGGAAGTTCATGCAGGAGATCCTACTGATTTTGAAACCGCAATATGTCACGATCTGCTACGGCTGGAACGACCATTGGGCGGCGGGATTTGACCTCGAAGACAAAAGTCAGCAATCACCGCCTCAATGGGTGCTTGATATTCAAAACGTCGCTTCCGCAAGCTATCTGTATCGTGCAACCAAATACTTGCTTCTGTCAAAGTCCGAGAAGTCGCGCGAATATACCTACAATCGACAGTCTCCGACTTATCGTGTTTCGCTAGATGATTATCGCGATAATCTCCGCTCAATGATTAACTATTGTCTCAATCAAAACATTCGACCGATCATTCTGACTGCGCCGATACCTGATATTGAACCGGGGGTTGACACTCCGATGGAAGTATATCACATGCTGTACTGTCAAATTGGTGTGTTTACTGCCGAGGAGATGAATGTTCCGGTCGTTGATGCGGCGGCGATGTTCGTTGAACATCCGGAATTTTGGGACGATCCCAAAAAGGACTTCATCCACTACAATGCCAAGGGAGCCGAGTTCATTGCCAAGGAGTTGGCAAGGGTGATCTCTAAAGACCAAATCTCCCAGAGCCGCTGACGTCACAAAAAAATCGGCAAACAAGGATGTCCGCCGATCATACGTTTCGAGCTGTTTTACTTATTTCCGCAGATTTAGCGCCGCCCGCCTCCGCTGGGAGTCCGCATGCCGGGCATTCCCGACATTTGACCCATTCGCTGGCGCCATTCCTCCCGGTCCTTCATCATTTGCGAAAACGGAGTTGCATCGACGCTATCGGCTTCCGACAGACCCTCGAGCACTTCGGTGAAATCAAGATTACTGGCACCAACAACAATTCTGCGCGGCGTCATTTGGCCGTTCTCAATCACCATCGCCAGCTTTACGTCCTTTGCGGGATACTCCTTGTCCTGGAATTTCTCGCCAAACCGCGCGGCTTTTTCCGGATTTCCGGCAGTAGGTGCCGCATTGCCATTTGCACCACCCGGGTTTCGGTCACCGACTCCGCCTTGGCCGCCGCGCGGGCCGCCCATCATTTCGCCGCCCATACCCATCTTCTTGGGATCTTTGACGGCGCCGTTCGGTATTAGAAGCGCATTCTGGGCAAAGGCCGTGATGATCTCGATGTTGGCGTTCATCCCTGATTTCAATTTGCGTTGGGCGTTGTCAACTTTGGTAGTGACCTCGAAAATTGTCACGTTCTGTTGGACCTGCGCCATGGGCGCGATCTTTAGCACTTCGCCTTTAAAGGTCTGATCGGGATAAGCATCGGCTTCAACCTCAACCGGCTGGCCCAATTCGACCTTGCCGATATCGGTTTCATCAACCTGGGCGACAATGAACACCGAATCGACCTGCGCAATTTGCATCAGGGCGGTGCCACCGGAAACGTTCGAGATTCCGGAGGCGATAATATTCCCAACTTCTACATTACACTGAATGACAAGACCGCTAATCGGCGCTCGGACAACAGTATCATCAAGGCTCTTCTTGGCATTGGAGACACTGGCTTCGGCACGTACGAGCGACGCCCGCGCCTGTTCGAGTGTCAACTGCTTGCTTTCCATTTCGGCTTCAGAAACCAGCTTCTTATCAAACATCTCTTTTTGGCGGGCAAATTCGCGTTCAGTGGTCTGTAAAGAGACCTTTGCCACTGCCAGGTCGGCAACGGCCTTGTCGTAGTCAAATTTCACTAATTCCGGGTCTATCTTACATAATAGGTCGCCTTGGCGAACATAGTCGCCTTCTTCGAACTGCAGTTGGACGATCTCTCCGGAGGCCTTGGACTTAACCTCGACAGTTTTGACCGGCTCCACTTTGCCCGTGGAATTGATTGCGACTCGCAGATCTCCGCGCGTTGGCATCACGACCTTACTCTGAACGGCTAAAGCGGTGTCTTGGCCGCCGCCGGACCAGAACAGGAAGTAACCTCCGACAGCTGCAGCAATGATGATGACAGTAATAATGAGTAGCTTTTTCATACGAGTCTTATACGCTCCAATCAGCCAACGGGACACAAAATCACCCCCCATTTACAGCAATTTGACAGTCAGCGTCAATGAATACTTGCGGCTTTTCAGTGTGAAGTTAGCGGCGGCTACGAGGGCAAGACTTTTGCTTTGCCCTCGCGGGGTCCCAAAAGCTTAGTCGATCCAGTCGGCAATGAAGACGTTGGTTTCGCCCTCTTTAGCGTTATTGCGGTTGGAGCAGAACACAAATCTCTTTCCGTCGTGCGACCACATCGGAAAGCCATCAAAAGTCGGAATGAAAGTTATCTCCTCCAGTCCGGTACCGTCGACATTGATCATGAAGATGTCGAATTCGCGGGGGTTGCCCTGATGATTGGTGCAGAAGACCAGCCGTTTGCCGTCTGGATGCAAGTACGGCGCAAAATTGGCTTTGCCGAGGTTGGTAATCTGCCGCTTGTTTGAACCGTCAGCGTTCATTATCCAGATTTCCAATTCCGAAGGGCGAATCATGTCCTTGGCTAACAGAGTGGTATAGTCCGTGGAGTCCTTGGCCGTTTTTGGTCGTGAAGCGCGATAAATGATCTTTGTGCCATCGTAAGAGAAGAACGGTCCCCCGTCGTAGCCCAACTCGTTCGTCAATTGTTTCAGGCCCGAGCCATCAGGGTTCATTGTGTAGATTTCCAAATCGCCGGAACGCAAAGACGTAAATACGATTTTCTTGCCGTCTGGCGAATAAACGGCTTCAGCATCGTAGCGTGGCGAGTTGCTGATGTTTTTCAAGTCACTGCCGTCGGGATTTGCCGAATACACTTCAAAACCCGGATACAGTGCCCAGACATAGCCCATACTGTAGTCCGGCGGCGGTGGACAGGCAGTATCGGCTTCATGAGTCGAGGCGTAGATAATCCGTTTTCCGTCCGGCTGGATGAATGAGCAGGTAGTCCTTCCCTGCCCCGTTGAGACCAACTTGCGGCCGGAACCGTCAGAATTCATCAGATAAATTTGATCGCAGGCGTAGGGTGCTGCCGACGACTGGAAGATCAATTGCTTGGCGTCGTATGAAAAATAGGCCTCGGCATTTTCAGCGCCGAAGGTCAACTGCTTGACGTTTGCCAAGTGGCGTTCTTTGGTGCTCCATGCGGAGCTATCAACTCCGACTGAAGCGGAGACTTCGTTCGTTGCCGATTCATTGGAAACGAAGTCGATAAATGCGGCAAATGCGAATACAGATACTATGATTAAGATAAGTTGCTTCATTTCAATTCTCCTTACGTGGCTACGTTCGGACGATGATACAATCGACGAATGTGACGCGCAAAAAGAATTACTCACTTACCTCAACTTTGACACTCCTGTGACACAAAGCAAGCGTTAAAGCGCCAAAAAACCTGATTTCAAGCAGTTAGATATGGAATTCCAGCACGTCGCCGTCGGTAAGGATGAATTCTTTGTGAACGCGTTGGCCTTCGTGTTTGCCGATTCCCCAGATCTTGGCAAACTGCAATCGCTCGGCAAAGTCCTTGTGGATGCTGTAGGCAGCGTCTTCGACTGTCGCGCCGATATGGAGAACGACCGGATCGTTGCGGTCAGCTTCATGGCCCGGGGTCTTGGTATAGACGCGCAACAGATTGAGCGTTTTGAACAGGTCGCTTTCAAGCTGAGCGATGCCTTCTTTTGATATGGAATTGATCCGGTATATGGGGAATCGCGACGCAAACTCGTCACGCAAGAAACCCAGCCGGATATCATCTTCATCGCGATCACATTTGGTCGCCAGCAGGAAGGTCTTTTTGACGACTTCATCCAGCGAGTAGTCCTCGTCGTCAACTTCGTGATGGGGCGCGGCAAGACTAATGCGATGCTCTTTTAGCAGAGCAAGTGCGCCATTGAGATCATCAATGAGACTATCTGACGATAGATCCGCGAACAAAAAAACGGCATCAGCGCGAAACAGGATCG